>CAKTDK010000112.1 GCA_934541205.1 uncultured Eubacteriales bacterium | reverse complement strand
TTGTTTTAAACATCAGTATACTTGCAAGTATGATACAAACAAAACTGAAATAAGTCAGTACTGTATGCCCACTTAAAATAGGACCTAAAATCGGAATATCTTCTATAAACGGAATATTTATTTTTAAATCTGCCGTAGAAACAACATTGCTTACATTTATATTAGGAAGTCCCTTAAACTGAAGCATAAATCCTGAAAGCGCAAGCACAAACATATTTATTCCAAGACCTGTAATTATAAAATTACTTTTAAATGTAATACTGAAAAGTGCAAAAACGATACCTAAAATAAGAGTAAGTCCTACACTTATTACTATTCCAAACCACAAGTTTCCTGTAACCATTACAAAATAAGCACTTGTAAATGCGCCTAAAAGCATCATGCCTTCAAGAGCTATATTTAAAACATTGGCTTTATAAGCAAATATTCCTCCAAGTACACATAGTATCAAAGGCGCGCTGTGATAAACCATATCATATAAAATACTGTTCAATAAACTCATAGTTCAGTCGCCCCCTTGCTTCCTTTTACACTTTTTCTTCTCTGTCTTAGTCTTCCTATAAAGTCTGTTTTGTCATTTATAAATTTTATTGACAAACAAAGAATAAGTATTCCCTGTATTACTCCTACAATATCTTTTGGAACATTTGTATAGAGATTTATATAATCGCTTCCGGTTTTTAAAGCAGCATAAAATATTGCCGCTACCAAAACTCCCACGGGACTGTGAGCTCCCAAAAGAGCTATAAGCATTCCATCCCAGCCAAGCCCAGGATTTCCCGAAAATGTAGTTGTATATCTGTATTTTTCACTCATCATCCATCCTGCACCTGCAAGTCCGCTTACTGCGCCGCTTATCATCATTATATATATTATTTTCTTTGCAACTTTCATACCAGACGCTTCAGCAAATTCCGAATTTTTACCTATAGCTGTTATTTCATATCCCAATTTGGATTTTTTCATAATAATATAAACAATAATAAACACTGCCAATGCTATAAAGAAAAATGCGGTTATATTTTTTCCTAATTTATTAAACATCGCACTGGGGTTGATAGTATAGGTTGCAACGTCTCCTGATGCTGGATTTCTATAAACACCCTGTGCAAGATATTTTGTAACTTCTATAGCCGCATAGTTAAGCATCAATGTAACAACCATTTCGTTAACTTTGAAAAATGCTTTTAACAAAGCAGGAATCAAAGCAAATAAAATTCCTACTATCATACCTACGATAAGGCATAAAGTAATATGAATTACAGGAGGAAGGTCAAATGAAAATCCTACAACTCCGGAAAAAAATGCTCCAAGAAGCATTTGCCCTTCAACGCCCATATTAAAAATATTTGCTTTAAAAGTAATCGCAATTCCAAGACCTGTTAAAATAAGAGGAGATGCAAAATGAAGAGTTTTCAAAATACCGTCCCAAGTAAACAGTGATTTTGAAATCATTACTCCATAAGTTGTAAACGGATTGCCGCCGATTGCAATAATTATTATTCCACCGATTATAAAAGCAGCTAAAATAGGAAGCAGCGTATTGAGCGTCGGTATAACGAATTTATTTTTAATTTTGCTGTTCATGCTTTACATCTCCTTCCTTATTTGCAACTCCTGCCATAAGAAGTCCGAGCTGTTCTTTCGTAGCGGATTTTCCATCTACTTCTCCTACAATTTTACCCTTATACATAACTATTATTCTGTCGCTTAAACTCATAATTTCAGACAATTCACTTGATACAAGAAGTATAGCCTTTCCTTTGTCTCTGAGTTCAAGAAGTTTTTTATAAATAAATTCTATCGAACCTATATCAACGCCTCTTGTCGGCTGTGAAGCTATTAAAACCTTTGGATCTGCGTCAAATTCTCTTGCTATAATAACTTTTTGAGCATTACCGCCGGAAAGCTGAGATACATTTCCCGTTTTTTCAGCTATTCTTATATCATAAGCATCAATAAGTTCATCGCGTGTTTTATCTATATCTTTTTTCTTTAATATTCCACAGTTGCAGTATTTTTTTTCAAACTGATATCCTGCAACAATATTATCAGACAAGGTCATATCACGGCAAAGTCCCTGAGCATATCTGTCTTCTGGAATAAAAGCGAGTCCCAGCTGTCTTAATTCATCAGGCCACTTATTTGTAATATTTTTATCATACAAGGAAGTTTTACCCTTTGTGGAACACATAAGTCCTGTCAAAAGTTTTACAAGCTCACTCTGACCGTTTCCTTCAACTCCCGCAACTCCGAGAATTTCACCCTCGCGAATTGAGAAAGATACATTGTCCACAACTGTTTTTCCCATATCGTTTTCTGTTTTTAGATTTTCTACCTTATAAACAACTTTAGCATTTGAAAAATCTTTTTCAGGTTTTTGTACGTCAAGTACAACATCGCGTCCTACCATCATATTGGCAAGCTCTTTCGGATTGGTTTCGGAAGTATGGACACTTCCTACAACTTTTCCTTTTTTTATAACTATAACCTCATCGCTTACTTCCATTATTTCACGAAGTTTATGAGTAATAAGGATTATTGTTTTTCCTTGACTTTTAAGCTCTTTAAAGCTTAAAAGAAGTTCGTCAACCTCCTGCGGAGTCAAAACCGCCGTGGGTTCGTCAAAAATCAATATATCTATATTTCTGTAAAGCATTTTAAGTATTTCTACTCGTTGTTTTGCTCCTATAGAAATATTTTCTACTTTATCTTTCGGATTAAGTTCAAATTTATAATCATTAATAAGCTTTTGAACCGCTTTAATCTCCATATTCGTATCGATAAACGGGCCTGACATAACTTCTGCCCCAAGAAGTATATTTTCATAAACGGTCAAGCTGGGCACCAGCTTAAAATGCTGGTGCACCATTCCAAGACCGCAAGCAATCGCATCTTGAGGAGATTTGAAGTCTACCTTTTTGCCATTTACCAAAAGCTCACCGCTTGTGGGACGGCTCATACCGTAAAACATATTCATGAGTGTGGTTTTTCCCGCTCCGTTTTCTCCCATAATAGCGGTGATTTTACCCTTTTCAATTGATAAATTTATATTATCATTGGCAACAAAATCACCAAACTTTTTTGTTAGATTTTTAGCCTCGATAACCTTCACAACAGATCACCTTTTTCTTCATATTTTCCCCTCAATTTTGTGAAAAATCATAGCGGGAATTAATTATTTGTTGTTTGCCATAGTTAAATTAGTAAGTTTGGAAGTATCTAATTTTTCTCCTGCTTGTGAATTTACTACATCTATTGATCCGTCTGCAATTTTTGCAGCGATTTCATCAAGTTTTGTTTTAATTTCCTCAAAAGTTGCTTTTCCGTCAGCAGTAACGCTCTTTTCAATTTCTGTCAAAGCTGTTATACCTGTTGCTCCTGAATTCATTGAATAAGAAAGTACTTTACCGTTGATTTCAGACATTGTTCCGTCTTTAAAATGTTTAACTATTTCTTTAACAGGAACATTTGTATTTTTCAAAATACTTGTCAAAATATAACCTGATTGATTAGCGTCTTTGTCAGCGTCAACTTCAATAGAAAGCTTTTTAACTTCTTTAGCTTTTGAATCAACACCATCGCCTACAGAACCTGCAACTGTACAAACTATATTTGCGCCGTCTGAATAATATGTTGCAGCTTTGGTAGCGCCCGCCGCCGAATCAACAAAACCGGCATTATAATCTGTATACATTGTATAATTTACGCCAAGTTCTTTTGCCATATAGTTAATACCTTCTGCAAATCCGTAAGAAAATACAGTTATACCATTTGATTCTGTTCCGCCAAGGAAACCTACTTTTCTTCCCGCATCGCCAGTTGTAAAAGAATGAGTATCTTTTGAGAACAATTTTTCTGCATTTTCATTAACAAGAACGCTTAAAGCTCCTGCCATAAAAGAAGATTCATGTACATCAAACATAACTGAAATTACATTCTGATGAATAACCTTACCGCTTTCATCTACGTTAGGATTATCATTGAAAACAACGAAAGTTGTATCAGGATACTGTTTTGCAATAGGTTCTGCTCCGCCCACGCCCTGAATCAAAGCTTCAAAATCATATTCAAGAGTAAATATAAGCTTATATCCGTCTGCTGCAAGAGCTGAGATAGCTCCGGGGATATCTTCGGGTTTGTCAACTACCTTAGTCTGAACACCGTATTCTGATTTAGCTTCTTCAAGGCCTTTAACGGCAGCCTGGTTATATCCGTTGTCATTTTGACCTGCCGCTGCGGTTACAAGAGCAACCTTTAAATCAGTATTTGTTTCTCCGGTTGTCCCGCCTCCGTCATTGTTTTTACATCCGGTTAGAGCTACCATACTTATTATTGCAATAATAAGTATAATACTTAGGATTCTTGTTGTCTTTTTCATATTTTTCTCTCCTTTTTAAAAAATATAATTTTTTATTTATCAGCCTTAATACGGCTTATAAAATACATTTTGCTCAATTTTACAAATTTTATTTAATGTATACCTCTATATTTTTATATTAAGGATATTTATCTTACTTGATTTATATAAAATTTAAATTTATCAGAACGGTAATATGATTTAAAAGTTTCTATCGGTATCTCCTGTCCATCCTTTTCCCCGTAAGTCACTGCCCGAAAAAGAAGTACCGGATCTCCTTTTTTCATATGAAGATTTTCACTTACGTCATCAAATACGGAAACTGCTTCCAGAGTTCTTGTAGCCTTTTTTATTTTTACGTTATATTTATTTTCAATAACGTCATAAATAGACTCTTTTTGAAAATCATATTTATCTATATCAGGAAATATTTTCATCGGAAGATATGTTATTGTATAGTTAACAGGTTCTGCATCCGCATAATATACTCTTATAACTTTAAGAAGTTTGTCATTTTCTTTAACAGAAAGACGTCTTTGCCTTACTTTATCAGCCTCTACAACCTGCTGTTCAATAAGTTTCTTGCTGGACACCATTCCAAGTCTTTCTATGTCCTGAGTACATCCTGTTATAGAAAAAAGATCCTGTTTGTAATCATCGCTTTTTACATAAGTTCCTTTTCCTTGAATTCTGTAGAGATATCCTTCATTTACAAGATCATCTATAGCTTTTCTGACAGTTATTCTGCTGACTCCAAACTGATCCATAAGCTCACGTTCGCTTGGAATAAGCTGATTTACTGAAAATTCCTCCTTATTGATATTATCAACAATATACTTCTTTATTATGTGGTATTTAGGTATTATTTCAATCATCATTTTTCCTCCTTGAATTTTGTTGTCAGTTTTTCAGAGGTTATGATCTTATTACAACATAAAATATACACACAATAATAAGTGTTTTAAATCAACATAATGTCAATATGATGTTATGTTGTTATGACCAGTTAAATATTAGCACAGCGTTTTTTATTTGTCAATAATATTTTTTAAAATTTTTTCAATTTTTTATGCATTTTAACAATAAAAATATTGTTTTTTCCAAAAAAATCTTAAAAATATAATCAAATTGTTACAAAAATGTTATAAATCAATTTACCTTTTTAATCAAATAAAGCGATGAAAAAAACATTGATTTATGCCGTTTTAAAGGTTAAAATTTCAAAATATGTCTTTTTTATTAATAAAGTTTGAATAGTATAGCAGCCTAATTATATAAAATTATTATTGTAATTTTTCACTAAAAAAATTTTTAAAAAATATATAATTTTAAAAAGATATATTACTGAAAAATATTTCAAAATAATATAAAAACTATGGAATTCTTTAATAATTTGAATTTATAAAGTAACAAAGATTATTCAGTCGCTAATCTACTTCACCAATGGCAGAAGGTCGTTGTTATTATGAAATTCTACAGTGCCATTCTAAATGTTCCCTCATATCATTCCGACTTTCTATACTGTCATTCTGAACATTCCCTCATATCATTCCGAACGAATGTAACTAATGTAACGAATGTGAAGAATCTTTTCTCTGATTCTTATGAAATTATTCGTATTCATTGCCTTTTTTAAATTATTCAGTCGCTGACCTATTTGAAAATTATTATACTAAATTAATCAAGACAAAAGCGTTTTTATATATTTTTTCTTTTATCTCATTTTTCACCAATGGCAAAAAAAATTTTTTTCTTCATCGCTAACTCTTCTCGTCAATAACATTAAAATATTCCCTTTCTTTTTCTCTGACTTTT
>CAKTDK010000111.1 GCA_934541205.1 uncultured Eubacteriales bacterium | reverse complement strand
GTATTGAATATATAGGCGCATCTGATTTTTCAGGACCTTTGATGGCTATTGAAGGCGTTATGGGCGCGTCATACGAGGAAATAGTTGAGATATCTGTCGAAAATGGTAAGAAAAGAACGGGAAGAATAGTTGAAATTCAAGGTGATAAGGCTATTATTCAGGTTTTTGAAGGTACTAAAGGTCTTTCCCTTAACAATGTAAAAACCAAGTTTAAAGGTCATCCTATGGAAATGAATTTGTCTAAAGAAATATTAGGAAGATTTTTTGACGGTACTGGTAGAGTAATTGATGGGTTGTCACAGATATTTCCAGAAGTAAAAAGAGATGTCAACGGAAGCGCATTGAATCCCGTTATGAGAGAATATCCGAAAAATTATATTAATACGGGAATTTCTTCAATAGATGTTCTTTCAACTTTGATTAGAGGGCAAAAGCTGCCTATTTTTTCTGGTTCAGGTCTTCCACATAATGAACTTGCGGCGCAAATCGTAAGTCAGGCTCAAATTGCAAAAGACAATAATAGTGACTTTGGTATAGTTTTTGCTGCTATGGGAGTTAAAAACGACGTTGCGGATTATTTTAAAAAGTTTTTTGAGGAAACAGGAGTTCTTGAAAGAGTATGCGTATTTTTAAACCTTGCAAATGATCCTATAATTGAACGTATTATGACCCCGAGATGTGCACTTACTGCGGCTGAATATTTGGCGTTTGAACATGATATGCATATACTTGTTATTTTAACTGATATGACTTCTTATGCTGAAGCTGTTCGTGAATTTTCTTCTTCCAAAGGAGAGATTCCGGGAAGAAAAGGATATCCGGGATATTTGTATTCTGATTTAGCTTCAATTTATGAAAGAGCTGGTATGGTAAAAGGAAAAAAAGGGTCTGTTACGCAGCTTCCTATTTTAACTATGCCAAATGATGATATAACTAATCCTATTCCGGACCTTACGGGATATATTACCGAAGGTCAGATAGTTCTGGACAGAGGATTATATCAGAAGGGAATATATCCTCCTGTAAGTGTATTGCCTTCGTTATCCCGTTTGATGAAAGACGGTATAGGAAAAGGATACACCAGAGAAGATCATCCCGATGTGGCAAATCAGCTTTTTGCCTGTTATGCAAAGGTGCAGGAGATAAGATCTTTGGCATCTGTAATAGGTGAAGAAGAGTTATCTGTTAATGATAAAAGATATATGGAATTCGGAGAGACTTTTGAAAGGCATTTTATAAATCAGGGAATAAGTGAGGACAGAACTTTAGAGCAAAGCTTATCTATTGGCTGGTCTCTTCTTTCTATGCTTCCGAAAGATGATTTGGATAGAATTGATAAAGAAATGCTTGATAAATATTATAAAAACAATGCCCATGGGGGTGAATAATATTGTCTAAAAATATATTCCCCACTAAAGGAAACCTTATGGCGGTTAAAAGGTCGCAGCTTCTTGCAAAAGTGGGTTTTGAATTAATGGATAAAAAAAGAAATATATTGGTTTCTGAAATGATGTCTATGATAGATGATGCCAGAGGATTGCAAAAAGAAATAGATGAAGTTTTTAAAAAAGCTTATTTATCTCTTCAAAGAGCCAATGTTACTATGGGAATTGTTACTGACGAAGCTGAATGCGTTGAAATTGATAATTCGTTGGATTTTAAACTTAAAAGTGTAATGGGAGTAGAAATTCCTGTAATTTCTCATAATACCGATAAGCCTAAAATAGCTTATGGTTTTTTACAGACAAATTCAATGATTGATGATGCTTTTGTAAATTTTACCGAAGCGAAAAACCTTTCTATAAAGCTTGCGCAAATAGAAACAAGTATTTATCGCTTGGCTATTGCTATTAAAAAAACACAAAAAAGGGCTAACGCTTTAAAAAATATTATTATTCCGGATAATGAAAAAACTATAAAGTTTATTACAGAAGCTTTGGAAGAGAAAGAAAGAGAAGAATTTACTCGTTTGAAAGTAATTAAAAAAATGAAAGAGTAAAAGTTTGACAATAAAGCATTTTCATGATATTATATTTATAAATTTTTATAAGTGGGTGAAATAAAAACAAAAATGGAAGAAGGAAGCTGTAATAACGCAGAAAAACCTCCTTTATATTTTATATTTGATTTATTGAGACATAACCTATATTTACGTGAGTAAAAATATAGGCTATGTCTTTTTGTGATTTATTAATATTTTAGGAGGATTTATTTTTGAATACGTCAATAATCTTTATGCTTTTGCTACAAGCAGTACTTATAATGTTAAATGCGATTTTTGCCTGTGCGGAAATTGCGGTTATATCAATGAATGACAGTAAATTGACAAAACTTGCCGAACAAGGTGATAAAAGAGCAGTGCGGCTTGCAAAGCTTACAAGTCAGCCAGCAAAATTTTTATCTACAATTCAGGTCGCGATAACTTTATCCGGATTTTTAGGCAGTGCATTTGCCGCGGATAATTTTTCAGACGGACTTGTTAAATGGCTTATAGATATAGGTGTCAAAATAAATGAAAAAACGTTGGATACTGTAGCTGTTATACTTATTACTTTAATATTATCTTATTTTACCTTAATTTTCGGTGAACTTGTTCCTAAAAGAATTGCCATGAGAAAAGCTGAATCTATGGCCCTTGGAATGTCAGCACTTATAAGCGGAATCTCAAAGCTTTTTGCTCCTATTGTATGGCTTCTTACTGTTTCAACAAACGGAGTTTTAAGGTTATTCGGTATTGACCCCAATGCTGACGATGATACAGTAGGGGAAGAAGAAATTCGTCTTATGGTGGATGAGGGAAATAAAAAAGGTACAATTGATGAAGAAGAAAAAGAATTTATACAAAATATTTTTGAATTTGATGATATAACAGCAGGGGAAATAGCTACGCACAGAAAAGAAATATCTCTTTTATGGACAGATGAAACAGTAGAACAATGGGAAAAAACAATTCATGATAGACGTCATTCCATATATCCTGTTTGTGATGAAACAGTAGATAATGTTGTGGGAATTTTAAATATAAAAGATTATTTCAGATTAAAAGACAAGACGCAGGAAACAATTATGAAAGAAGCTGTAAAGTCTGCGTACTTTATACCTGAAAGTATAAAGGCAGACGCTTTATTTAAACAGATGAAGGAGTCTCATAATCATTTTGCAGTTGTTATGGACGAATATGGTGGAATGTCGGGAATTGTTACTATGAATGACTTGCTTGAACAGCTCGTAGGAGATTTAGAGGATGAATTTACTGAAGAATATAAAGAGCCTGAAATTGAGCAAATTGATTCTAAAACCTGGAAAATATGCGGAAACGTATCTCTTGATGAAGTATCTGAAAGATTAAATATTGCTTTGCCTATAGAAGAATATGATACGTTTGGAGGATTTGTTTTTGGATCTTATGGATCTATTCCGGATGATGGAAGTGAATTTGAGATTGATATTCTGTCACTTCACATAAAGGTTATTGAAATAAAAGAACATCGTTTGGAAAAAGCTATAGTGTGTATAAATGAATAAAAAAAGACTGTCCAAAGGACAGTCTTTAAAATTTATTATTAATTGATATGATTTTGTTTTCTTTTATTGCAGTGTTGGTGTCAAAAGCAATAAGATGGGCGTCAAGAGCTTCTTCTATAGTAATTTTTCCGCTTGCGTTGTTTTCAATCATTTTAATCAAGTCAAGAAGCTGATTATATGTAGGCTTTGGATTTGAAGAGATGTTAATAGTTTTATATTCACCGTTTGAAGTATAGATTTCTATTAAATCTCCTTCTTCAATGTTTTTAGTGCGTTCTCTTTGTAGAGTAATCGATATTCTACCGTAAGGGCCGATAAATTCTTTTACATTTGAGGCTGCTATAGTTTTTCCCCAGCCGGCTTCGTAATATCCAACAGACCCTTTTGAAAGTTTAAAACAAGCTAAACCATAATTATAATCTATTTCTTTATCAGAAGGTTCTGTAGAAAAAGATATTCCCGAAACGCTTGTGATTTTTTCTTCGGTAAACCATTGCATAACATCAATATAATGAACTCCGCAGTCAATTACAGGAGGGCAGTCTTTTAACAAATTTCTGTATCTGTCCCAATTCATTGTATGATGATTTTGGACCATTCTCATAATAATAGGGGAGCCGATAACACCTGATTTTATCAATTCTTTAACTTTATTATATGTGTCGTTATGTCTTAAAATATGACCGACCAATACCTTGCTTTTTTTTGCATTTTTTATATATTTATAAAATTCTATACAGTCTTTTTTTGTTGAAGCCATTGGCTTTTCGCATAAAGCGTGTTTGTTGTTGTCAATTATATCTTTAATAATTTCCAAATGGGATTTTGCATAAGTAGACACAATAAAAATATCAACTTCATCATTTTTCAAAAATATTTTATAATCATCTGAAAAAGCTTTTGCATTATATTTTTTTTGAAAAAGTTTTGCCTTTTCAATATCTTTATCTACAACACCTATTATATTTATATTTTCTCTAAAATAAATATCTTCGAGGTGAACATTACCCATTTGACCGCATCCAATAAGGACTATTCCATAAATTTTTGACATCTTAAACTGCTCCTAATTCCATATATACGTAAAATATGTAAGTACTTTTAGTACTTACATATTTTTTTAATTACCATTTTATTTCAACTTCACGGCCGATTTTTGCTGATTCATAGACTGCGTCAAGAATTTTCATTATTGCAACTCCGTCTTCAACAGGATTTTGACATGGAGTACCGTTTTGAATACAGTCAATAAAATGTGCAATTTCATTTTTAAAGTTGTTTCCGAAAGGATCATTGTCAACAGCATAAACGGGTTTTATATCTGCCAAATAGTCATCCATTTCGGTGTAAATTTCCATTGAAGGTTCAACTTGTATACCGCCTTTTGTTCCGTATACTGTAAGAGTAAGCTCATCATTTTTAATATGCTGTGAAAAAGATACTTCTACCTGAAGAATTGCTCCGTTGTCAAACCTAATCATTGCAACCGCCATATCTTCAACATCATTATAATCATCTTTATCAGCAGGTTCATATCTTGGATAGTCTTTTATATTAAGTCTTGTACCAATATTGTTAAATGTAGCTCCCGATACAGCCACGGGCTTAGGATTGCCCATTAAAAATCTTGATAAGTCTATCATATGTACGCCAACGTCAATTAAAGGACCGCCGCCGCTTCTTTTTTTATCTGAGAACCATCCGCATGGATTTCCAACTCTTCTTGTACAAGACGTTTTTATATAGTTTATTTGACCTATTCTGTCGTTATTTAAGAAGTTGTTGAATATACGTACGTTTTGGCCGAATCTTCTTACAAAACCAACCATTAAAAGTTTTCCGGTTTCTTTTGAAACCTTTTGCATTTCAAGACCTAATTCCGAATTAAGTGCAAGAGGCTTTTCACAAAGAACGTGTTTTCCAGCTTTCATTGCTGCTATTGAGGCTGGAGCATGTGCATTGTTCCATGCCGTAACAGAAACAGCGTCAATATCGGCTTTAGCAAGCATTTCATCATAGCTGCCATAAACCTGAGATTGGTCAATACCATATTTTTTTGCCCATTCTTTAGCTCTTTCAAGGTTTAAATCACAGCAAGCAACAACCTTTGCTTTATCGGGGATAGCGTTATACCCTATCATATGAAAGTTTGATATACTACCTGTACCGATAATACCTATTTTAATAATATCTGACATAATATTTACCTCCCAGTAAATAAATTATATTTTAATCTTGCTTTTTAAAAAGTTTACAGCAAGTAAAATATCTTTTTCAGGATATTCTCCGCATTCTCTTTCAATAGTTAAAAATCCGTTGTAGCCTATTTCTTTTAAAGCTTTGAGATAATTATCAAAATCAACGTTTCCTTCTCCTAATGGGAGCTCTTTAAAATATTCTTCTAATCGTAAGTCTTCAATTCCGCCTTCTGCAAAGAAATTATAAATTATTTGAGGATCCGTCTTTTTTATCATAATTCCGTCTTTGGCATGAGTATGTACAATATAATCTTTTAAAAGTTTTACTCCGGCAACAGGATCATCGTCTGTAACCATAATAAGATTAGCCGGATCAAAATTAACTCCTACGCCTTTTGAAGTTAAACCGTCAAGAAATCTTTTTAAAGTAACGCATTTTTCAGGTCCTGTTTCAATGGCAAATCTTGCTCCTACGTCGTCGCCGTATTTTGCAAGCTCAAAACAAGCCTCAGACATAAT
>CAKTDK010000110.1 GCA_934541205.1 uncultured Eubacteriales bacterium | reverse complement strand
GGGACTCAAAATCCCGTGGTAGCGATACCGTGTCGGTTCGACCCCGACCACCGGCACCATGCCGAAGCAAAATTCATTTTGCTTCGGCTTATTTTTTATAAAAATACACTGTCCCCCTCTTTTTTCTTAAAAATTCATACTGAGTTGTTCACCTACAAAAAACTGCTTTGCTGCCGGATTTTTACAAATTTAAGTTTTACTTATTAATATTAATTCAAATCTTTACAATAATCTCGGTTTAATATTATTTTACTGCATTTTGAAATATCGTAACAAGTAAATTTTTATTTTATAATAAAAAGAAAGACTGCAAATTACAGTCTTTCTTTCTTTTTTTTATTTATAATTATCATCCATATAACTAATGTAGCCAGGGATAAGGCCGAAATACAGGCTCCCAAATAAAGCCCGTCAGGAATATACCTCATTTCAATTATATGCTGTCCTGCCGTATCAATTTCAACAGCCATCAACGCATCAAAAAGCATAATATTTTCTACTTTTTTTCCGTCAACAGTAATCTTCCAGCCTTTTTCACAAGGTATAGAAAACATCAAAAGCTGATTATCTTTATTTGTATTAATTTTTCCTTTCATATGAGAACTGCTGATTTTTTCCAAATTACAGCATTGTTCAGACAATAAATCCGTATATTCTTTTAAAATATTTAGATTTTCATAATAAAACTGCGGCTGTCCCATTACAAGCGAAGAATCTTTAAGTTTTACGCTAAATTCTACAATATCGCCTTTTTTAAATTTTCCAAGAGACATAATATTCCACTGATAAATATCAAAATACTGACCATAAGAAACTCCGTTTACAAATATTTCAGCATTTTGCAAATTTGAAGACGGAATAAACATATACAAGGTATCATCCGAAGTAACTGTAATTTTATAATTTACAAAAGCTTCGCTATTACCGTTTATAACATCGTATTGTTTAAAGCCGTTAATTTCTGATTCTTTTAAATTTGTAATCGGCAGTTTTTCAAAAATTGCCGCGGTAAAAATATCTTTTCCTATATTTGGAGCCATACTTTTATAAATAGAATTTTGAATTTCAAACATATTGCCGTTTTGAATAGTTGTATTAACTGCTTCACTATCAACCGAAAAGCCTAACGGCAAAGCCATAGAATTTTTATAGGCAATAACACCGTCTTCAACAAATAACTTATCAAAACCTTTTTCTGTTTCGGGAAAAGTATCATAACTCAACAGATATTTTACTCCAAGCAAGCAATCTACCGAAGCGACAGAACCTCTGTTATAATATGCCCAATTTCCGTTATTTTTAAATCCCATTTGTCCCAGAAAATCTTTAACAAACGTCTTTTCACTGGAGCTGAAATGACTAAGTCCCGCATAATCAAACTGCATAGGATCATTATGAGATCTTTTAAATGTTTTTTCCATTCTATAAAAAGTTTTATCTGTTTCTTTAATTTTATTAACAGCTTTTTTTACAAGACTATAATAATCGGAATATTCATTTTTGGTAAAAGGATCCCACGTTTTATAATACGCAAAAGTTTTTTCTGTATTTAAAAATAAATCGCCGAAATGAAATATCATTATAAAACTTAAAATTAAATATACTGTTTTTCCTTTAAATTTAATAAATAAATATAAAAGCAATACCAATGCAAAAAGCAATATAAAAAAGTAACAAATAATTTTAAAGGATAAATAAGAATATTCTTTTCTTACCGTAATTAACAAAATGAAAAATATAATCAACAAGGAAAAGATCAAATGTCTGCCCTTTATTCCGCTTTTAAAATTCCGAAAACATCGGTAAGAAACATAAATCATAAAGAAAGTAAAAATAAACGAATATCTGTAAGGAAAACCTGTAGGAGCATTAAATCCATGCCAAATCATATTAAAAGCATTTATATAAAAGCTTAAAAACAGTATAAGAAAAACTCCTGCGGAAGATAATTTTTCACGTATGCTTATATTTTTATTAAAGAAAAACAATACAGTCAAAATTATAATAAGCATACCGCAAAATATATTCGGAAGTCCGTCATATACCTGATTTAAATCAGACGCTCCGGGAAAAAATTTTGAAAATACATCCATAAAATCAAAATTTGTCTGAAAAGTCAAATCACTCAATGAAAAGCTTGCCTTTCCTCCGCCTAATGCTAAAAATGTAGGAACAAGTATAACAGCAGATAATCCTCCTGCCAATACAGAAGAAAAAGCATATTGCCAAACTGTATTTCCAAATCTTTTAATATCATAATAATCTTTAATAACTCGGTATAAAAAATAAATAACAGAAAATATACATATCATAAATCCGATATAATAATTTGTTATCAATGCGGCCATTAGAGAAACGATATAAAGCAACGGCTTTTTTAAAGTAATAATACGATGAATTCCGGCAATCACAAGAGGAAGCAAAATTATTCCGTCAAGCCACATAATATTCCAGCAATATATCGTAGTATACCCCATTAAAGCATAAGACAATGAGAAGATAAGGGACTTAAAGCCAAACTTTTCATCAAATTGTCTCAGCATAACGGAAAACGTAACTGCGCATAGACTAAGCTTCAAAATAATCAAAAAAGAAATTGCAGTTGTCAAAAGATTATCGGGAAAAAGAAAAAGTAAAAAATTCAGCGGACTTAATAAATAATACGCCGCAAATCCAATCATATCTCCTCCGAGATTTTTACTGAAGGTATAGAAAAAATCGTTATTTGAAGTAATAACGGATTTAAAATAAGAAAGATAATCAATATACTGACCCTGCATATCAACAACAATAAATGTATTATTGCCAAAAGGCGCAATACTGTTTATCATACATATAATATTAAGTATTAAAGCTGTAATTAAAAAAGCCAAAAGATGAATGATTTTATTATTCCAATTTATCTTTATTTTTTGGTTCATATTATATTTTCCTCATTAATCTCTGAAATATAAATCTCTTGTATATACTTTGTCCAAAACATCACTGATATCTTCATTATATCTGTTTGCAATTATTACATCGGATATTTTTTTAAACTCGTTTAAATCACGGATTACACGACTGTTAAAGAATGTATCTTCTTTCATAGCGGGTTCATATATAACCACTTCTATTCCCTTTGCCTTAATGCGTTTCATAACACCTTGAATTGAGCTTTGACGAAAATTGTCAGAACCCGATTTCATAGTCAAACGGTAAATTCCCACAACCTTTGGACTTTTTTGTATAATCTGTTCCGCAATAAAATCCTTTCTGGTTCTGTTGGCGTCAACAATTGCCGAAATAATATTTTGAGGAACATCATTATAATTTGCAAGAAGCTGTTTTGTATCCTTAGGTAAACAATAACCTCCGTAACCGAACGACGGATTATTATAATAATTTCCTATTCTCGGATCAAGTCCCACACCTTCAATTATGGATTTTGTATCAAGACCTCGAACAGAGGCATAAGTATCAAGTTCATTAAAAAAAGAAACACGCAGCGCAAGATAAGTATTCGCAAACAGTTTTACAGCTTCTGCTTCAGTAGGATTCATGAAACGAACTTCTATGTTTTCCTTTATCGCCCCTTCTATAAGAAGATTTACAAACGCTTCGGCCGCTTCGAAAAGCCTCTTATCTTCCATAGGAACTCCCACAATAATCCGGCTTGGATAAAGATTATCATAAAGAGCTTTTCCTTCTCTTAAAAATTCCGGACTGAAAATAATATTATCATTTTTAAATTTTTTTCTTACCGTTTCGGTATAGCCTACAGGAACAGTAGATTTTATAATCATTACCGCATTCGGATTTACCGATATAACCTGTTTTATTACGCTCTCAACCGAAGAGGTATCAAAATAATTTTTCTTCTCATCATAATTTGTAGGGGTTGAAATAATTACAAATTCAGCGTCTTTATATGCGGATATACTGTCTGTCGTCGCCACAAGATTAAGATTTTTCTTTGCAAGATATTCCTCAATTTCCTTATCGGCAATAGGAGATTTTTTATTATTTATCATCTCTACTTTTTCAGGTATTATATCCACTGCTTTAACTTCATTATGCTGTGATAGAAGAACCGCCATTGAAAGTCCTACATAACCTGTCCCCGCAACTGCTATTTTCATATAAATCACTCCATATTTTTATATATCTTTTTTCCATACGACTTTATTAACTATATTGGTATAGCTTTGAATAATATTTACTACTTTCACCGAAACATTTCTATCAACATAGTCAGGAACAGGTATTCCAAAATCGCTGTTTTTATTCATTGTTACAGCAGTATCAACTGCTGTAATCAAACTGTTTTCATCAATTCCGGCAAGAACAAAACATCCCTTGTCAAGTGCTTCCGGTCTTTCTGTTGAAGTGCGAATACATACTGCGGGAAATGCTTTTCCTATTGAAATAAAAAAGGAGCTTTCTTCAGGAAGCGTTCCGCTGTCGGAAACTACGGCAAAAGCATTCATTTGTAAATTGTTATAATCGTGAAATCCCAAAGGTTCGTGTTGTATTACACGACTGTCCAACTTGAATTTTGAATTTTCCAGTCGTTTTTTTGACCTTGGATGGCAGGAATATAAAATAGGCATATCATATTTTTCAGCCATTTTATTAATCGAATTAAACAAAGAAACAAAATTTTTCTCAGTATCAATATTTTCTTCTCTGTGCGCTGACAACAAAATATATTTTTTCTTCTCTAAACCAAGCTTTTGCAAAATATCGGATTTTTCAATATCTTCAAGATTTTTATTAAGAACCTCCGCCATAGGAGAACCCGTCACATAAGTACGTTCTTTTGGAAGTCCGCATTCATGAAGATACCTTCTTGCATGTTCGGAATAAGCAAGATTTACATCGCTTATAATATCTACTATACGACGATTTGTTTCTTCAGGCAGGCACTCATCCTTGCATCTGTTACCGGCTTCCATATGAAAAATAGGTATATGAAGCCTTTTTGCGGAAATTGCAGAAAGACAGGAATTTGTATCTCCGAGAATTAAAAGCGCGTCAGGATTTATCTGACTCATTAATTTATAAGAGCAATTTATTATATTTCCCACAGTAGCTCCCAAATCTTCTCCAACGGCATTCATATATACTTCTGGATCAGAAAGCTTTAAATCTTTAAAAAACACTCCGTTCAAATTATAGTCAAAATTTTGTCCGGTATGGGCAAGTATACAGTCAAAATACCGGCGGCATTTATCTATTACAGCAGATAATCTGATTATTTCCGGTCTGGTGCCTACAATAATAAGAAGCTTTATTTTTCCATTATTTTTAAAGCTTATATCCGAATAATCGGTCTTTATATTCATTAGCTATCTCCTTTTTATTCAACCGGTTCAAAAAATGTATCCGGCTTATTTACATCAAAATTTTCATTTGCCCACATAACCGTTACAAGATTTTCTTTTTCACTTAAATTGATAATGTTGTGAGTATAACCGGGAAGCATATGCACTGCTTGTATTTTATCTCCAAAAACCTCAAAATTCAATACCTCATCCGAACCTATTTTTCTCTGTTGTATAAGTCCGTGCCCTGATACGACAATAAAAAACTCCCATTTGGTATTGTGCCAATGCTGCCCTTTTGTAATTCCCGGCTTTGAAATATTAACAGATACTTGTCCACAATTTTGTGTCTTTAAAAGCTCTGTAAAACTTCCTCTGTCGTCACAATTCATTTTTAAAGGAAATGATATCTTTTCCTTTGGAAAATACGAAAGATATGTTGAATACAGTTTTTTTTCAAAAGAATCTTTCGGAATTTCCGGTATTACAAGAGTTTCAGGCTGCTCTTTAAAAGAATAAAGCAAGGAAGCAATTTCCCCTAAAGTAACATGATATGTAACAGGAGTTGCGCAAAATTTTCCTTCTTTTTTTAATACAGTATTTACACCGTCAAATTCACACCTATGTTCATTACCTCCAACGGCGTCAAGCATCTCTTCCACCAAATCGTCTATATAAAGAAGCTCTAGTAAAGTCGAAGAATCATTTATAGAAATAGGCAAATCTCTTGCAATATTATTACAAAAAGTTGCAATTACGCTGTTATAATTAGGTCTGCACCACTTGCCGAATAAATTGGGAAAACGATATATAAGAACTTTTGCTCCCGTATCTTCTCCGTATTTAAAAAACAGTTCTTCCCCTGCTTTTTTGCTTTTTCCGTATTCACTTTTTGCATATCGTCCTTCCAAGGTTGCCTGAATGGAGCTTGAAAGCATAACCGGACAAGTATTATTA
>CAKTDK010000109.1 GCA_934541205.1 uncultured Eubacteriales bacterium | reverse complement strand
TCATGCAATGTTCTTGTCCAGCAGCCAAAGCCCCATCTTTCAGGCACTCCGTTTTTATCATTGTCTTCTGTAAAGAATTTGCAGTATTCTTCAAACTTATCCCACGTCCACTGTCCTTTTTTATAAAGATCATAAGGAAGCTCTTTACCTGCGCTTCTTATATTCCTCGCATTATATATTATTCCTTCCTTACCTCCGGCTACCGGAATGAACATTATATCATTACCTTTTTTATTTGCATCCATTAACGATGTATCTATTCCGGCGGGCGCTTTTGATACATCTATTTTGCTCTGCAAAGGCTGGCAGATTGCAAATACTGACGGAAGCTTTTCATGTCCTACTCCTATCAAGTCTATCTGCTTTCTTGCTTTAATTTCCTGTACGTTTTGTAATGTATCTCTTAAGTATGTTGACGGTTTTGCTTCTATACTTAAATTATAATCTGCTTTTAACTTCGGATACAAAACATTTCTGTTGTTTGACGGATGCCCCCAAGTTTCAGCAACATAAAATCTTAAAGTCTTATTGCTGAAAGTTGATTTTGCGTCGGTAACTCCTTTTACAAAACCTACTCCTTCTACTTTAATAGGTACTTTTTCAATTTCTTCATCTTTAGGATTTGTTAAATCATTTCCTTTTCCATCGTCATTTCCTTTTCCGTCGTCATTTCCTTTTCCGTCGTCATTTCCTTTTCCGTCATCATTTTCGTTATCATCAATTGTACCGGTATGATCGTCTGTAGGTTCTTTGGTTGTAAGATCGTCATTATCAGCAGTGGTAACTTCATCTGATATCTCATCTGACGGATTTTTAGAATCAGAAGGTTTAATACTGCATCCGGTCAAAACACTGACAGTCATAATAAGTGCCAGCATACACGCAATGATTCTTTTCATTTTCATATCTCCTTTTAATTATTTATCTACAGAATAAACTATAGATATTGCATATATATAATATAACAATCTATGATATTAATCAATAATTTAATTGTTAATTTTGTATTAAATATCACTATAATATGTTTTTTATTTTATTATAATATCTAATATATAATATAGATTTTTTCCTTATTTTGTTAATAAAGGGCGAAGGAATAAAAATTCCTTCGCCCTTTTTATTAATATATTCTAATTTCCTAAAGTATAAACCTTTTTACCTTCATATTCAAAAACTGATTTTAAACTCTGAACTGTATTTTCAACTGACTTTGAAGGATCATAAATTGCTTCTTCTAATTTTATAAGTGAATTTGGAATTTCCCCTACTCCATACAGTATCATAACTTTTGCAGGGGCATCCTTAAACACTGTTTGATATTCCTCTTTCCAGCGTTTATTTGCAGCCAGTCTTACTTTATACTCTCTTTCCATATCAGCTGCTTCATAATTCAGCATTGTTTCTATAAAAAGAAGAGCTGCCTTTTCATTTGATTTTTTTACCATTGTACTTGGAAGTCCATAACCGATACCGCTTGATGTTACTATATTTTCACTTCCTGCGTTTGGTCCTTTTGGATATGTAACCATTCCAAGCTCTAAGTTTTTTGGATTATGAGGATATGCTATTTTCAGCATTGTTACTGTTTCATCATTATAAAATTCAGGATAATTTCCCATTCCTTTAAAGAAATAAAAACATTTTTCCTTTCCGTGAATTCTCTTGACATAATTTATAGACTCAATAACAGCCGGTGTTGTTATATTTGAAGTAACCGATCCGTCAGCATTATAAGAATAATATCCTGTATTATTTGTCAGCGCAAACTCATGAAGCGCAGCAGGCCAGCACCCAAAGCCCCATTTTTCAGGCACTCCGTTTTTATCATTGTCTTCTGTAAAAAATTTGCAGTATTCTTCAAATTTTTCCCATGTCCACTCGCCTTTTTTTAATAAGTCATAAGGTAATTCTTTTCCAGCGCTTTTTATATTTGCCACATTATAAAATATTCCGTCTTTATATCCCGATAAAGGCAAATACATTATATCATTTCCCTTTTTCATAGACATAAGCAAAGTTTTATCTATCCCTGCCGGCGCTCTTTCTACATAAATTTTATTTTGAAGAGGCTGGCAAATGGCAAATACAGACGGCATTTTTTCATGACCTGTACCGATTATATCGATTTGTTTTCTCGCTTTAATTTCCTGTATATTCTGTAATGTATCTCTTAAATATGTTGATGGTTTTGCTTCAATTGTTAAATTGTAATCTTTTTTTAATTTTGGATATAATATATATCTATTATTAGTAGGATGTCCCCAGGTTTCAGCGACATAAAATCGTAAAGTTTTATTGCTGAAAGTTGACTTTATATCTGTTACGCCTTTAACAAAACCGCTGTTTTTTACCTCAGGATTTACAGGCAATACTTCATCATCATAAGGAGAACCTGGGTTTGGAATTTTTCCTGTTTCATCTATTACAATATTGTTTTGATTTGAAGATTCATTTTTTTTCTCTTCTTTATCAGTAGTATTATTATTTTTACTGTTCTTATCTTTTTCATTTGTATTTTCAGTAATTTCATATGTTTTCTCAACAGTTATGTATTCATCGGTATTTTCACCTGATGCATTTAAAGAAGTCTCCTGTTTTTTTATTGTACAACCACTGAATATAAAAATCATGACTATAAAAAACAATAATATTTTATTTTTCATATTACTCACTCCTCCTTATAATTTATTTATACTAAATGCAAAAATAAAAGTCAAATTTTTTATTAATTTACAGCCACAAAATATAAAATTCAATCCATATATGTATAATAAAAAAACAGCACGGAAATTCCGTGCTGTTTTAAATTTTTTAAAAATCAGCTTCCAAGAGTATAAACTTTCTTAGCTTCATTTTCAAATACTGATTTCAAACTCTGTACTACATTTTCTACTGATTTTGAAGAGTCCGTCATTGCTTCTTCTATATTTTCAAGCTTCTTCTCTATTTCTCCTACTCCGTATAGTATCAACATCTTTGTAGGTGTATTTAAAAATACATCTTTATACTCTTGTTCCCAGCGTTTATTTGAGCCTGAGAATCTTACTTCAAATTCTCTCTTTTCGTCTTTGCTCTGATAATCAAGCATTGTTGCTACCAATAATAACGCTGCTTTTTCGTTTGATTTCTTTACCATTGTACTCGGAAGTCCATAGCCGATTCCCATTGATGTTACTATGTTTTCACTTCCTGCATTCTTTCCTTTTGGCATTGGTACCATTCCAAGTTCAAGATTCTTAGGATTGTGTACATAGCCCATCTTTAACATTGTTACTGTTTCATCTGTATAGAACTCCGGATAGTTTCCTAAGCCTTTGAAGAAATAGAAACATTTTTCTTTTCCGTATATATTCTTAACATAATTTATTGATGATATTACAGGGTCTGTAGTTATGTTTGATGTTACTGTTCCGTCTGCATTGTAAGTATAATATCCTGTATTGTTTGTCAATGCAAACTCATGCAATGTTCTTGTCCAGCAGCCAAAGCCCCATCTTTCAGGCACTCCGTTTTTATCATTGTCTTCTGTAAAGAACTTTGCATATTCCTCAAACTTATCCCATGTCCACTGTCCTTTTTTATAAAGATCATAAGGAAGTTCTTTACCTGCGCTTCTTATATTCTTTGTATTATATATTATTCCTTCTTTACTTCCAGCTACAGGAAGAAACATTATATCGTTACCTTTTTTATTTGCATTCATCAAAGATACGTCTATTCCGCTTGGTGCTTTTGATATATCTATTTTGTTCTGCAAAGGCTGGCAGATCGCAAATACTGACGGAAGCTTTTCATGTCCTACTCCTATCAAGTCTATCTGCTTTCTTGCTTTAATTTCCTGTACGTTCTGCAATGTATCTCTTAAATATGTTGACGGTTTTGCTACTACTGTTAAATTGTAATCTTTCTTTAACTGCGGATACAAAACATTTCTGTTGTTTGAATTGTGTCCCCATGTTTCTGCTACGTAAAACTGTATTGTTTTTCCGTTGAAAGTCGATTTTGCATCGGTAACTCCTTTTACAAAACCTACTCCTTCTACTTTAACAGGTACTTTTTCAACTTTGCCTTCATTAGGGCTTGTTGTATTGCCGCCACCGTTATTAGTGCCGCCGCCATTATTAGTACCGCCACCATTATTGGTGCCGCCGCCGTTGTTAGTACCGCCACCGTTATTGGTGCCGCCATTGTTATTGCCGTTGCCGGTTACTTCCCCGCTTGTTTCACCGCTCAATTCACCGCTAAGTTCGTCGCTTAATTCTGAAGAAGTCTCTCCGGAAGGATTATTTGAACTTGACGGCTTGATGCTGCATCCGGCCAATACACTCAATGACATAATCAATGCTAACAAACATGCAATGATTCTTTTCATTTTCATTGTTATCTCTCCTTTATAAATATATTATTTTAACCTATTACTCCTGTTCTTTCTACACTTTCAATAAATTTACGCTGTGCAACAAGGAACAATACGAGTAAAGGTAACATATACATTACCATTATAGCACGTTGTATCGGAATAAACAAGAAGCTATTTGTAGTATATGAATTATCAAAATAACCTGCTATATTATCAAGCATTATAGCCATAGTTTCTTTGCTTCCCGCTAAAGTAGAGGTATAATACACATCGTTATAATACCATACTAAAGAGAATAAGAAAACTGTGGTAAATGCTGGCACTGCATTTGGAACCAATATTTTTGTAAATGTAGTCATTGCATTACATCCATCAATGTACGCCGCTTCTTCAAGCTCTTTTGGAAAACTTGAGAAGAACTGCCTGTATATAAATACAAATAAAGAACCTCTTATTCCAAAGCTAAAGAAAGCCGGAACATAAAATGCCGCATATTTATCTGTTAAAGATATAGGTGAGAACTCACCCGAGAAAAATTCCGTAAGCCTTAAAAGTCCAAATAAATCAAAATCAGTATAAGACATATACAAAGGAATCATAATGGTCTGAGTTGGAACGATTAAAGTAAAAAGCAAAATTCCAAAAAGAATTCCTCTTCCTTTAAACTTAAATCTTGCAAATCCATATCCGGCAAGAGCACATGAAACTACTTGCAAAATAGTCGGAACCAAAGCAACTTTTATAGATTCAAAAAATCTTAAATAAGTTTGCGTTTTATTCCAGCCTTCAACAAAATTGTTTAACGTCCAATGCTTATTAATCAAAATAACAGTTGCATCAGATACATCAATAGGATCTCTGAAAGCATAAGAAACACAGAAAATCAAAGGATAAAGAATAATATAGCATAATCCTGCCAGCATTAAAAACATTGCCACGCCAACTACAAAATTTAAAAGTTTTTTAAAAAAGTATATTCTGTACTCCGGGTCTTTGAAATCCATTTTCATTTTTGCTTTTTTAGTAAACAATTTTCTTTTACCGGGTACTTTTGCTTTTTTTGTTTTTGCAATATTCATTCTTATCCCCCCTTATCTTTGAGCATTTGACGCATGAGTTAATTTTGATACCAAGAAATACAAAACACCCAAAATCAAAAATACTGTTATAAAGTATACCCAAGACAATGCTGCTGCATAACCGAAATTCATCATACTCATTCGATTTGTAATATCCTGCATTATTAGATTTGAATCGCTTGAGAAAGAGTCTATAATCGTATATACCATTACAACAAGTATAACTGGGGAAACCATCGGGAAAGTAATAAGCCAAAATGATTCCCATTTTGTAGCTCCTTCAACATCACTTGCTTCATAAAGCGAACCTGATATTCCTTGGATAGCAGCAAGGAACAAAAGAATCTGAATACCCGATGCCCATATTGTATCAAATATTCTATCTATTACAACAGTCATAAAATCTATTATATCAGGCGACAATCCTGAATTTGATAAAAAGTCTTTTACAAAATTACTGTTAAAAAGCTGTATTCCCGCAACATTACCAGATAAAACGGTTCCATAAAGGCTGTCATCTTTAAGACCGCTTAAAACTATGCCTGTAGTTACTATAACCGGCAAGAAGAATACTGCCCTTACCAATGCTCTTCCTTTAAACTTTTTATTTAATATTACAGCCATAAAAAGTGAAAATATTACTATGATAGGAACTTCATAAAATATATTTGCAACTGTAGTAGTTAAGTGCTGTAATATATCAGGATCGACTCTGAATATATCATTGTAATATTCAAGTCCTATAAACTTACGGTCTGACATATTCAAAATATTCATTTCAAAAAACGAATATTCCAAGGATTGAATAAGAGGAATAATAAAGAACAATACACATC
>CAKTDK010000108.1 GCA_934541205.1 uncultured Eubacteriales bacterium | reverse complement strand
GATATAATGTTTATGTTTTTAAATGACGGTGGAGTAGCTGATATAATTGAAAATTCCGGAATAATTACTTCTGCTTTTGTCGGACATTTTCATAAAAATGACTGTGTTGCTCTTTTGGAGAAAAAAGGAAGTAAGTTGTATCAAGGCTTTGGAAAAACCGGCGATTACATAGCTTATAACATAGGAGAAGGATTAGAAAACGGTGATCCTATGGAAAGAGGATGCAGAATATTTTTATTTGAAGAAGGAAAAAGAGACTTTACAACTTATATAAAAGAAATAAACGGAAATGAGAAAGGATTTATTGAAATATAATGAATACAAATAAAATTGAATTGGAGTATAAAGAAAATTTTAAAGTTCTTCAGTTTTCGGACATACATTATTCAACAGACAGAGACGATATATTTTTTGATAATGCAAGAAATCTTATAAATAATGAAAATCCTGATTTGATAGTGCTTACTGGAGATGTGGCTTTGGGAGAAGATAATGAAAAAGCAGCGGAAAAAGTGTTTGGATTTTTTGGTTCTTTTGGTGTTCCTTTTACAAGCGTTTTTGGAAATCATGACTGCGAATGGGGAAGTTCTAAGGATAAAATTTTTAATATCCTTCAAAAAACGGATAATGTTTTAAAATTTGAAAAAAATCCGGCAGGATATGATTTTGGACCTTCCGTTGGAAATCATATAATAGATATTGGAAATCAGTGGACTCTTTATATGATAGATAACGGATGGGCTTATAGCGAAGATTTGGTAAAATGGTTTAAAGACAATGTCTCTTGCAGTAAAGGAATGGCTTTTATGCATGTTCCGTTTAAAGAGTATCAGGATATTCATCCGGATTTTTGCAGCAAGACGGTTGGGATAGGGTATGAACCGCCGGAATACGGAAGAGTTTGCCCAATGGCGGATGATTTGGGATTGTTTGAAGAGTTTAAAAAAAATAATATAAAGGCTGTATTTGTTGGCCATGACCATTTAAATGACTATATCGGAAAAGTCGGTGATATAGCGCTGGGATATGCTAGAACAGGAGATTATTATTGCTATAATGCAAAAGGTACTCATTATCTTGATCCGTGCAGAAATCCAAATACGACAGAGCCTATAGAAAGAGGTTGCAAAGTAATTATATTGAATGAAAACGGGTTTAAATGCTATTCAAGGCTTATGGACGGTGAGAAGCTTTTTGAGACAGAGTTTTAGTAAAAAGTCCCGGATAACAATTTTGTTATCCGGGATTTTAGCTTTTAATCATTATCATACGGCATTTGTTCATATAAATTTTTTGAAGTATTAAAACATATAAGAAATACTATGTTAATGAGTAAAGAAAAAATAATAAAAACAATGGAAATTATAGAAGTTATGAGAAAGAATGAAAAAACTAAAGTTAAGCATTGAAAAATGGCCATTATTGCAAGGCAGGTCATAAGAGATTTGCTTTTGAGATCAACGGTATTGTTGTTTTCTATCTCGCGGATTCCCAAAATTATAACATAAGAAATGTAAAGGGAAATAATTATTGAAGCTATGCCTAAAATGGAACCGAAAAAGGATATCTGAGAAGAAAGACCAAATAAATCAAAAGCATAGATTATTCCCGAATATATTCCCATGCCTACTGCAAAAGGCCGAATTCTTTCAAAGTGAAAACTTTCATGTGCCAGCGTATCAAGGCCTTTTACCATAAGGATATATCCTGCAAAATCAGGAATTAATCCTATTATGAAAATTTCGTTTATAGTAAAATTAAAGTCTAAAAAGATGAGAAGAAATCTGAAAAATATATTTGACATAATTGTTGACCTTTCTTAAAATGTTTAGTTTTTAAAAACTTATTGCTAAAATTATATATCCTATTAAACCAAGCAGAATCTCAATATAATAAAAACCTATAGCAACAGTATAATTAAAAGCTATAATAAAAAAGTCTCAGAATATATCATCTAAACATGCCTTTTTTTCAAAATATAGAATTATTTTAACATAAAAATTCGTATTTTTCAATAATAACTGGTAAATTTTCTAAAAAATAAGCTTTGTTTAACAGTGTAAGCTTGTAAGAAATTGTGAGGAAGTTATCGACGATACTTTTTAACAAGTCTATTGAAGGAGAATAGTTTTTTACAAGATTAAGATATTATAGCAGAAGTGAAATTATACTTGAGAAAAAAGGAGCGTTTATGGATTTAACGGTGTTTTTTTAATATTATACGCTATTTAGTGGTGAAAAAATATAAAGATAGTGTATTTAGTTTTAGCAAAAAGTTTATGTTAAAGTTGCACAAAAAGGCACTTAAATTTTCTGTATATTTCTACAAATGTATTTTTGGAAAACTTTTTAAAAACCCTTGATATTAAAGGGTTTGTATAGTATTATAGACAAGTGTGATTATGCACACAGGTATGCGATGACGCGGAAGGTTGCTGCCAAAAGGCTTACGGCTTTTAGCAACGGAGCTTTTTAAGCGCAGGTAATTTCTGCTGAGTATGTCCGATTTTAAACCGGGCGACTTCGATTTTTTACATTTAAAAAACGCTTGATTCGGGGGCTTACAAAACGTTTTGCCTAATGGGAATCTGTTAAAACGGCGTTTTTGCGGCAGGGGTATTTTGCGCCTGCACGCTTAGTATTATAGGGTGAAAACACCCGGTAATGTGTAAACAAAATCGTCGTCAAACCAAAAATTTTTCTAAATTTTTAAGGAGGCGAAAAAAATGGCGGCAAAAGAAAAAATCAGAATCAGATTAAAAGCGTATGACCACGCTGTAATCGATCAAGCTGCTGAAAAAATCGTTGAAACTGCGAAAAGGACCGGCGCAGGCGTGTCAGGACCTATTCCACTTCCAACACAGAAAGAAATCATCACTATACTTCGTGCTGTGCACAAGTATAAAGACTCAAGAGAACAGTTTGAAAGAAGAACTCACAAACGTCTTATTGACATTTTGAAACCTTCTGCAAAAACTGTTGATGCACTTATGAGTCTTGATCTCCCGGCCGGCGTTGATATTGAAATCAAACTATAAGGCTTAGGGGTCACGTTGGGAAACCAACCAATAACCATGAGGAGGAAAATTTAAATGGAAAAAGGCATCATTGGAAAGAAAATCGGCATGACCCAGCTTTTTGACGAAACAGGAAACGTAGTTCCCGTTACAGTTTTGGAAGCAGGTCCTTGTGTCGTAGTACAGAAAAAAACCGCTGACAATGACGGATACTGTGCTGTTCAGCTTGGTTATGATGATATAACCGAGAAAAAAGTAATAAAACCATCAAAAGGTCACTTTGACAAAGCAGGCGTTTCTTACAAAAGAATTCTTAAAGAGTTCAAGTTAAGTTCATCCTGCGATATGAACGTTGGTGACGAAGTGAAAGCTGACGCTTTCGCAGCCGGAGATAAAGTCGATGTTACCGGAACCTCAAAAGGTAAAGGTTATGCAGGTGTTATCAAAAGACACGGCGCACACAGACTTAAGATGACTCATGGTACAGGTCCTGTACACAGAAGTATCGGTTCGGCAGGTGCTTGTTCAGACCCGTCAAGAATTTTTAAAGGCAAGAAAATGGCAGGTCACATGGGTGCGGAAAAGGTTACAGTTCAGAATCTTGACGTTATAAGAGTTGACGCAGAGAAAAATCTTATAATTGTTAAAGGAGCTGTTCCGGGACCTAAAGGCGGAGTACTTTTCATTAAAAACTCCGTAAAAAATGCGTAACGGCGGCGAAAGGAGGAAATATAAATGCCTAATGTAGCAGTATTAGATATGACTGGTAAAAAAGTAGAAGATATGGCTCTTTCGGATAATATCTTCGGAGCTGAAGTTAACAAAACAGTTTTACACATGGCGGTTGTTAACTACCTTGCTAATCAAAGACAGGGAACACAGTCAACATTAACACGCGCAGAAGTAAGAGGCGGCGGCGCAAAACCTTGGAGACAAAAAGGAACAGGCCGCGCAAGACAAGGTTCTATCAGAGCTCCACAGTGGATTCACGGCGGTATAGCTTTGGGACCGAAACCGAGAGATTATGGTTATTCTCTTACTAAAAAAACAAAGAGAGTTGCTCTTAAATCTGCTCTTTCAGCAAAGGTTTGCGCAGGAGAGCTTATTATAATTGATAATATTTCTTTTGATGAAATCAAAACTTCAAAAATGGCAAAAATGCTTGAGGATGTTTCCGCAATGGGAAAAACTCTTATAGTTATGCCTGAAGTTGACGAAAAAGTAATCAAAAGTGCAAGAAACATTAAAGGTGTTAAAACCGCATTGGTTAACACAATAAATGTTTATGACATATTAAATTGTTCAAAAATGGTTGTTTCTAAAGAAGCGATTTTGAAAATTGAGGAGGTGTATGCATAATGAAGGCTGCTCAGGATATTATCATAAGACCTGTAATTACAGAAAAAGCAACTGACGGCATCGCCGATAAGAAATATACTTTCGTAGTTGCAAAAGACGCTAATAAATATGAAATCAAAAAAGCTGTCGAAGAACTTTTCAAGGTTACAGTAGCTAAGGTTACAACAGTTAATCAGAAAAGCAAACCAAAAAGACTTCGTATGGGTGCTCCTGAAGGAAAAACAGCAGCATATAAAAAAGCATACGTTCTTCTTGCAGAGGATTCAAAAACTATTGAGTTCTTTGACGGTATGATGTAAGGGAGTGAAATAAAATGGCGATAAAAAAATATAAACCTACCACTCCGGCTCGTCGTCAAATGACAGTTACCGATTATTCACAATTATCAAAGGTAGCTCCGGAAAAATCTTTAACAGAAGTGTTAAAAAGCAAAGCAGGCCGTAACAGCTACGGCAGAATAACTGTTCGTCATCAGGGCGGCGGTGTTAAAAGAAAATACAGAATTATAGATTTCAAGAGAAATAAGCTTGATATTCCTGCTGTTGTAAAAACGATTGAATATGATCCAAACAGATCAGCTTTTATTGCTCTTGTAGAATATCAGGACGGAGAAAAAAGATATATTCTTGCTCCTCATGATTTAAAGGTTGGAGATACGGTTATAAGTTCTGACAACGCAGATATTAAACCGGGAAATACTTTACCTCTTGAAAAAATCCCTGTAGGTACAGTAATTCATAATATTGAAATGTATCCCGGAAAAGGCGCGCAGCTTGTAAGATCAGCCGGAAATATGGCTCAGCTTATGGCTAAGGAAAACGGCTATGCTCAGGTTCGTCTTCCTTCTTCAGAAGTTAGACTTGTAAGACTTAACTGCAAAGCTACAATCGGTCAGGTAAGTAACCTTGATCATGAAAACGTAAGCATTGGTAAAGCCGGAAGAAAACGTCATATGGGCTGGAGACCTACAGTAAGAGGTTCTGTAATGAACCCTTGCGATCACCCTCACGGCGGTGGTGAAGGAAGATCACCTATCGGACGTCCGTCTCCTGTATCACCATGGGGACAGCCTGCCAAAGGTTATAAGACCAGAAGCAAAAAAGCTAAATCTAACAAGTTTATCGTTAGACAGAGAAGTAAGTAAGCGTTGCTGGAAGGAGGCTAAATAATGGGCAGAAGTGTTAAAAAAGGACCTTTTGTAGACCCAAAATTATTAAAAAGAATTGAAGCTATGAATGAACAAGGCGAAAAGAGAGTTCTTAAGACTTGGTCAAGAGCATCTACTATATTCCCGGATTTCGTTGGACATACAATCGCAGTTCACGACGGAAGAAAACATGTTCCTGTTTATGTTACAGAAGATATGGTAGGACATAAACTGGGCGAATTTGCGCCGACACGTACATTTAAAGGTCATGCAGGCGCTAAAACAACTAAGAAGTAAGTCGTTAACAGCGAAAGGAGGAAATTAAAATGGAAGCAAAAGCACATTTAAGACATGTTCGTATAGCTCCCAGAAAGGTTCAGATCGTTTGTGATCTTATAAGAAATCAACCTGTCGGAAAAGCTATTGGTATATTAAAAAATACTCCGAAAGTCGCTAGCGAGCCTTTGGAAAAGCTTTTGAAATCTGCTGTAGCAAATGCAGAAAATAATCACGGTATGGACACAGAAAAGCTTTACGTGGCAGAAATATTCACTTGTCCGGGTCCAATCCTAAAGAGAATAATGCCAAGAGCTCAAGGTAGAGCTTTCAGAATAAATAAAAGAACTTCTCATGTAACGGTAGTTCTTAAAGAGAAAGAATAAGCGGCAAAGGAGGTACAGTATGGGTCAGAAAGTTAACACACACGGACTTAGAGTCGGTGTAATAAAAAGTTGGGATGCCAGATGGTATGCAAATGATAAGGAATTTGGCGATACACTTGTTGAAGATGTAAAAATCAGAAAATTCGTTAAAAATGCTACTAAAGACGCAGGCGTTCCAAAAATCGAAATTGAAAGAAAAAACAATACAATTAAATTATTTATCCAC
>CAKTDK010000107.1 GCA_934541205.1 uncultured Eubacteriales bacterium | reverse complement strand
GACGGGTACAGATACTTTGCAGCGAGAACCGCATACCGGGCGTTTCAAAACTTGGGTATATGTGGCTGATACCAAAGAACGCAGAAAAGCCGATTGACGGAAGAACCAAACGCGGAAAGGAGCAAAAAAATGAAATCCTACAAAATAGTGATAATTGAAGATGAAGAATTGATAAGAGAAGAATTAAAAACGCTTTTAGTCAATGCGGGGTATGTGGTAGATTGCGTTATCAATTTTGCAAAAACAATCGACTACATTAAATCTGCTTTTCCCGACTTGATTTTGCTTGATATAAATTTGCCGGAGCAAGACGGGTATCGCCTTTGCAGTTCTATCCGCAGTTTTTCCACAACTCCGATTTTATTCATTACAGGACGTAACACAACAATGGACGAATTACAGGCATTAACACTTGGGGGCGACGATTACATTACAAAGCCCTATAACATCCCTATTCTGCTTGCAAGAATAAACCTTCTTTTGCGGCGGGGAACGTCCGAACAGATTAGTATAATGGAGCATAACGGGATTCAATTTAATTTGATTGCCGGGACGCTTACAGCAAACGGAAAAGAAATTGAATTAACGAAAACCGAGCTAAAAATCATGTACTATCTGTTCAAACATACAGGCGAGATTGTTCCCCGAATAGATTTAGTTGAATATTTATGGGACAATGAAATTCACATTGATGATAATACTTTAAGTGTGAATATCATGCGGATAAGAGAAAAGCTGCGTACTCTTGGGGCGGCTGATTTCATACAGACCAAACGCGGTATGGGGTACAAGATATGAAATTTTCAGACTATATGAAAGATAACCAAATTACATTACTTGTCTGTTTTGCCGGAGGACTGTTTTTTTCTGTTCTCCTTTTGGCTTTTGGCATTAGTCTGCCAGAAATGGCTTTGTTATGGGTATGCTTTGCAATCATTGTCTTTTTTACAATGTTCGCATATTTTCGGAAACAGCAAAAACGGATTCAATACTTGTTGGAAACAATGGAGACCTTGGACAAAAAATATTTAATTGCGGAGATTGCAGACAGACCAGAAACAGAATTAGAAAAAATTTATTTTCGGCTATTGAAAACTGCTCTAAAAAGTATGACTGATGAAGTGACTGAAATTCGTCGTTTGAATGTGGAATATAAAGATTTTATTGAACAATGGATTCACGAAATCAAAGTTCCTATTACGGGGGTTCAGTTACTATGTGAGAATAACAAAACAGAAATCATGCGAAAAATCATAGCACAAACAGAACTTATGGAGCAAAGTATTGAAAAGGTTCTGTTTTACGTGCGTTTGGGCAACGTGGAAAAAGATTATCTGATTAAGGAAATTTCACTGAAACAGTGTGTGCTTGAGGTGCTGTCCAGAAATAAACAATTTCTGATCCATAATAGAGTATGTGTTCATACAGATTCTATTTCTGATTTTGTTTATTCCGATAGTAAATGGCTTGGCTTCATTATCAACCAGATTATTTTTAACAGTATTAAATATTGCAGTGATAAGCCGCCTGTTATCCAAATCAAATCAAAAGATATGGGGGATTATGTTACCCTGTCTATTACAGACAATGGCATAGGCATTAAGCCGAGCGAAGTAAATCGGGTTTTTGATAAAGGCTTTGTCGGCAGCAATGGAAGAATGAGAAAAAAATCAACTGGAATCGGCTTGTACTTATGCGACCAGCTCTGCTTGAAACTGGGAATAGGCATTGACATTGAATCCGAAGTTGGGTGCTATACGACTGTCCTGTTGCATTTTCCGAAAAGTAACCACTTGAATGTTTGATTTTATATCTTACAAAATTGTTAGATAAAATCAACCAACTTCTATACAACCGCTTTGAATTTCCGTATAGAATAGGGGCAAAAGGAGGCGTTTTATAATGAGTACAACAAAGAAAAAAAGAACACGTTTTGTAATAGGTATCATGCTGCTTTTTGCCCTCTGCCTGTTTTTTATGTTTCATATGGTGGGGAAAACAAAACAGCTCCGCTCAGATAGTGCGGGAGTTGAATTTGTAACTGAGGGGGAAGTAGTAACCTGTTTGAATGTAAGAGGAACTTTCCCCTACACGTCTATTGTTCCGAAACTTGCCGAAGAACGCAAAACCGATTCAAACGGGAATATAACAGAGACTTATGTGATAGAAGCAGAAATATCTCTGAATACGAAAAATACGATGAAACTCTATTTTGAAAGATTAGAGGACGCAACATATACCTATATTCTGAAATTTGCGGACAAAGATATAATCATTTCAAACGGAAAGGTGGTGGAATGAAAAAATGATAAATCGTCCAAAACCATTGCTTTGTGTAGAACATATCGAAAAATATTATGGTAATCAGGGTTCCGTCACAAAAGCCTTAAATCAAGTTAGCTTTTATGTGCAGCATGGGGAATTTGTGAGTATCATGGGGGCGTCTGGTTCTGGGAAAACCACCTTGTTAAATTGTATATCTACCATTGATACCGTAAGTGCCGGACACATTTTATTGGACGGAAAGGATATTACGACCATAAGCGAAGATGATATATCCGCATTTCGTCGTGATAATCTTGGCTTTGTCTTTCAAGATTTCAACCTGTTAGATACGCTGACATTGGAAGAAAATATAGCTTTACCTTTAGCAATCGGGAAAATGCCGCCGAAAGAAATTACGGAGCGGATTAACCATATTGCACAGCGGCTACAAATCAGCGACACACTGAAAAAATTTCCTTTTCAAGTATCGGGAGGTCAAAAACAGCGTTGTGCTTTTGCCAGGGCAATGATAGGTAATCCCAAACTGGTTATGGCTGACGAGCCGACAGGTTCCCTTGATTCTAATTCTGCCCGTATTCTGTTACAGATGATGTCAGAACTTAACAAAGAAACAGGTGCTACAATCCTCATGGTAACACATGACGCATTTTGTGCCAGTTATGCAGACCGCATTTTATTCCTAAAGGACGGGAAGATTTTTAATGAGATATTGAAAGGCGAAAAGACGCGGGATATATTCTATCACGAAATCCTTGACGTTCTCTCCCTCTTGGGAGGTGACACTCCATGCTAAAGGAATTATCAATCCGCAATGCGAAAAGGCAGTCAAAAGATTATTTGCTTTACTTCATCACACTTGCCTGTACGGTTTCCTTTATGTACGCTTTTAATTCACTGATTTTTTCGGATATAGTGAAAGCGTTTCCCAGTATCGGCGTGCTGCCTTATATGATTATTGTTGCGTCATTGCTCATTGTCCTTATTATGGGGTGGATTGTTGGGTACATGACAAAGTATATATTGAAAAAACGGAGCCGGGAATTGAGTATCTATATGATTTCGGGAATCCCTAACCGTTCTATATGCAGGCTTATTTTTTATGAAAACGCTTTGATTGGCATTTTTGCGTTTGTTATTGGGCTTCCTGTTGGCATACTGTTTTCCCAACTGTTAGAAGCGGTTCTTAGCTCTATGTTTGGTGTGATGTATGTCCTAAGGTGGAACTTTTCATTTAATGCAACAGCATTAACCTGTATCTATTTTTTGGCAATGCTCTTTTACGCTATACGGAGGAACAACAAATGGATAAGCAAGGTAACTCTTTACGATTTGTTGTATTATGAGCGCCAGAACGAAAAAAAGCTACTGCATGACGGGGTATCTGCCATTGCACTGTTTTTTATATCTGTTTTGACAGGGTGTGTAGGAATTTTTCTGATGTGTACCGGGCCGCTGGGGAATGGTTATGATGTGCTTATAGGCGTTGTTTGTCTGGTACTGTTTTTATTTGGTTTTTTCCTAAGTGTACCCACGTTTCTCATTATGCAATTTGGCAATCGTGAAAAATGGAAATACGAAAAAAACAGGTTGGTACTATTTCGCGGCTTTACAGCAAAAATCCGTTCAACAAGCATTATCATGGGCGTTTTTTCCGTTTTGTTTATGCTTTCATTAACCTTTATGGGGGCGGGTACCGCTGTTTATATGATTGCAGACAAAAACATGGAACAGAGCGTATTTGATATAATGATTTTACACAAGGCAGAATTACAGGATTTTTCGGCTTATGAAAATGTTCTTGACCTTAACTTCCCCGTTCAGTCAAGTTATGTTTACAGCATTTATACGGATAACAAGAATAGTTTTCTTGCAGTGCGAAACGATTGTATATCAAGTACCGGACGTTCGGGCTATATGGCATACGCAGAATATCAACATGATACTTATATGAAACAGAGTGATTATAAGAAACTGCGCGAAATACTGGGGCTTCAATCCGTAGAACTCAATCCGTCTTTGTGTTATATCCATTGTGTTCCCGCACTTAAAAAGCCCTTTGAAACATTGCTTGAACAGGATAAAAGTCTGAATTGTGCCGGATATTTATTCGCAGAGGATAGCATATTTTGTGAACCATTCAGCCAGATGGACACATACGGAAATGGTCTTGACTTTTGTATCATTGTTCCAGAACAGGCGGTTAGCCAAATGACGACACTATATAGTCTGCTGTCTGTCATAACAGAAACGCCGCTTGATAGCCGCGATTTGCAAAATATCGTTCAAATGTGTGATGGTCTTTCTATGCTAAAACGTAATATTGGGAAAACTGCGTCTGACGGTAGCGGTGTGACAGCTATGATTGATAATGTTGATTATTTGTCCGGCAAGTGGGTAGATAAAGAAAGTTTGACACAGCTTTATGCTATGGCTATTTGCTTATTTTACCTTTCACTGGTCTTTGAAATCACTGGTGCGGCAATTTTGGCGACGCAAATTCTTAGTGACAGGGAGAAGAAACGACGACAGGACTGTATTTTACAGCAGCTTGGAATGAATAGGCGGGATATTGAGAAACTAAATAATCGCCAGTTGTCAATGATGTTTTTACTCCCTTTGTTACCCGCTTTGATTATCAGCAGTTGCTTTGTATATGTCAGTGCGGGGAAAATGCAGTTGAGTGCGTTTCATCTCCCTGTATTTTCAAACAACTTGTGGATAATCGGCTCTCTTAGTATTGCATTTGTCTTTTTTATATTGCTCTACGGAGTTTACTATATTGCTGCCCGGATCAGTTATAGGCGGCAATGACGAGATAATTAAATAGATATTTCATCTGCCGGGCGACGGCAAAAGAAAAAAAGCCGTCGCAGAGCAGAAGCATTTTCACGCGCCTACTATTTTTCGGCGGCTTTGATTTTCAGAGCCGCCGATTTTTTTGTCTATGTGACGACCTGTAATCATTCAGATATGGCGGCTTTAGGAGGTGGCCGCCATGAGTGATAAACCATACCGACAAATCTTTACATTCTCTGACTTGTCAAAAAAGCCCGACCACCGCCGGGGACATTTCTACCCTTAAATATGAACTGTCAAATCATCTAAATACCTTAGTTAATTCCTATGCGTTCATCTGCATTTTGCAGACGGGCGCTTTTTGCATTTTTTCAAAAGTTTTTTTGAAAAATCGCCAAAAATCAACGTCCAAAATCAAGTTTTTCGGTTTGAGGGATTACGAAAGGGGACATTTCAAAATCCACCGCTTTCGCGGCTGCGAAAGGAGGTGAGAACATGAACGAACCTATTCGTACCCAATGGCAAATCCGTTGTTCTTTTAATGGCTTTTGCAAACTGGCGTTAAGGCGGGAAGCTATGAACGCCCACAGGGACACGAAGCAGCGGCAATTACGCGAAATTCCTTTTTCCGATTTGTCGCCACAGGAAGAAAAACAGCTTTACGTTTGCGACAAATATTTTACAGACGATAAAGCGCAACAGTCTTTCGTTGTCGGCGGCAAGGAGATAACTGCGGAGCTGCTTGCCGAAGCCCTACACAGTTTGCCGGACGAAAAGCGGGAAACCGTACTGCTCTATTATTTCTTTGATATGAGCGAACGGGAAATTGCGAAATACTGCAATATTCCGAGGACAACAGTACAGACCCGCCGGAAAAGCTCTATGAAGCTGCTAAAACGCTATTTGGAGGAACGCGCCTATGACCACGAAGATTAACAATGAGAACGCTGAAAGCGGCTTGTTGCCTTACCCGGTAATCATAGCTGCAACTAAGGGCGACCCGGAAGCTATGAAGATTGTCGTACACCATTACGAAAGTTACATAGCGTCCCTGTCTATGCGGAAGCTCCGCGACGAGTGCGGCAATATTTATTGGGGCATAGACGAGGACATACGCGACCGCTTGCGGTCACGCCTTATGAGGGCTGTCCTGTCATTTGAGGTCTAAGTAAAAAGTAATCTGCGTTCCCCTTTCCGCAAATTGCAAAACTTGACCGTTTTTGAACCTTGACAAAGAAAGCGACGCAGGAGAATGGCGGCGCAGCATAGGGCAAATCAGATACATTCGATATGTGGGGAGCCGTTGGGCTGATACGCGATGACCGAAAGGAGGGAGAAACAC
>CAKTDK010000106.1 GCA_934541205.1 uncultured Eubacteriales bacterium | reverse complement strand
CTTCATACAGTGAAAGCCTTGCTATGTCTACGCTTGAAATGCTTTTAGATAAAGGACATATAGATGTTGATACTTACATACAGCTTATTCCAAATACAGTAATGCCGTTTAAAGAACAACTTAAAAGTATACTGAAATCAAAACAGGCAGAAAGTGCAAAATAATTTAAACTGCATATAATAAAGGGTAAACTTATATTATTTTTATGATTGGAGTGATTCGATTTGGTAACAAGAATACCCTTTAACGGAATTTTCAGACTTACTCAGACATTTGGAAACTACCGTCCGGATTTGTATCCTTCGCCGCCGCATAAGCATAAAGGTGTGGATATAGTAGGGGTAAGCAGCGGAATTATTTACGGAACTATGGCAGACGGAAGAGTGGACTATGTAGGATATGAAAAAGACGGATTTGGAAATTATGCAAGAATTATAGATAATGCTACGGGATACAAGCATTATTTTGCTCATATGAAAGAAGTATATATTGAAGTGGGACAGAGAATAACTTATACAACTAAAATAGGATATCAGGGTGCTACAGGAAATGTTACGGGAGTTCATCTTCATTATGAAATAAGAAACACAAAGGTAACTCCGTATGAACTTATAAATCCATGCACTTATATGGGAATACCTAATAAAATAGGGACTTATAATTCTTCCGATTATCCTATAGACCTGCCAACTCCCGATCCCGATCCTGAACCCGAGCCGGATCCAGAACCTACCCCTGATCCAGAGCCTGATCCAGGACCTGAGCCTCCTGATGATTCTCAAAATATTGCTCCTTGGGCTCAAAGTTCTGTCGAAAGAATGATAGAAACAGGTATAATGACGGAATACGAAGGAAAATTTAATCCTTTGGAAAATGTTACAAGAGAAGCAGCGGCTGTAATAACTGATAGAACCATAAACTATATTCAGATTACAAATAATGATTTTTCATATGCTGAAGAGCAAATAGGCCTTCTTATTGAAAAAGGAATTTTAAAAGGAAACGGTGAGGGAGATTATAATCTTAATTTTATGATTTATAAAGGCGATGCTGCCGCACTTTTAGGAAGAGTTGTTCAAATGTATGATGCTCAGATCAATGAGCTTTGGCAGCAGATAAACGAATTGAAAGATTTATTGTTTTATGATTAACAATAATATTTTTTATAAAGAATAAAAATAAATTTAAAGATATTTATAAAAAATGTCATTCTGAAAAGCAAAAAATCATATAAGAATTTTTTAGCTTTATTCAGAATGACATATATTTTTGTTGAAATTATTTTTTACATATTAAACAATATTTTGGATTTTTCAAGACTTAAGTTTTTTACTTTGTATTTTTCACCGTCTGAGGATAACGTAGTTATGGTGATATCACATATTTTGTTAAATCTTTGAAATATGTTTTGAGATATTATAACTTTTTGTATTTTTTCTTTTGGTATAAAAATACTTTCTATTCCTAAAATTTTTCCTCGGTTTAGTATTATTTCTTTTTCGCCTATGGAGATCCCGGAATACCTATAAGTGAGTTCTCTGATAACAAGCCACCAAAGGCAAAAAACAATTATAAAAAATGCTGTCCATAAAATTATAGTAGTTTCAGTTTTTAAAATATTTGATAAAAAGCTGTTTCCGATAACTCCTGCTGTAAATGTCAATAAGATATATAACAGAGGCATGAATAAAAATCTAAAATGCGCTTTTTTATCGGGTTTGAGTGAAGGGGTTTTTGATTTTATATTGGGAAATACTTTAAGCGTATATTCTTCTATCTCAAATTCTTCTATACAAGGAATTATAACGGATAACTCTCCTTTTTGTTTCCCGAATCCGGCACATTTTACATAGATGCTGCATATTCCGAGAAGTTTCATAAAAAGAGTTTGCCTTACTTTTATTGTATTTATATGATTTTTTTTGATTACATAGTTATGTTCCCAAAAAACTCCTCTTACAATATTTAAATTATTTTTTTCATTGTATAATGAAAAACGGCTGTATTTTAATAAAAGACTTATAAAAGAAATCCCCCATCCCAATAAAAACAAATATCCTAAAAATGATATTGCTGGAGGGATACCAAACAGCGCTTTTTGTGAAAATTCATTTAGCGTATCAAATATAAACTTTGAAAGATATTCGCCGGTAATTTTACTCATTTTTGATAAAAAAGCGTAAGACAGAAGAAATCCTAAAGCAAAATTTGAAGACGATAAAGAAAGAAGCAGTATATTATAAAATTTAGGTTTGTATATTGGAATATTATGTTTTAACTCTGCTTTTGATTTTATTGAAATACATTCCTTTATATAAGGGAGATGTTTTTGGTATATTAAAAGTTTAAAGTCAAATTTATTTCCAAGGCCTCCTATTGTATCAAATTGAATAACCAAAGACCTGAATATCATAAAAAAAGGATTTGATGATATATCTGAGGCGGCAATATTTTTTGAAGGAAAATAATCGGTCTTTTTTATAAAAATTCCGTGTGTATAACAAAAAGTATCACTGTCTATATAATAATAGCTGTAAAACCATCTGAAAAAAGAAATAAGTATAATTATGCAAATCAGGATTATTTCCATTGTAAATACCTGAAACCATGCGTTTAAATCTTTAAAAGAAAATAATATTCTTATAAAAGGAAAAAGAAGCAGGAAAAGAAGTCTAAAGAATGTTTTAAATATCATAAAAAAATGTGGGCGATAGGTATTCATTTTCTATTACCTCTTATTAATTCTGTTACGGTATTACAGTCGTTAACCGATATGCATGGAACAATCGCAAAGCCTCCGGAAAAATTTAAAATAACTGAGCGAAGTTTTAATATACGTTCCAGCGGAGATGAAAGGACAGAATAAAATTGAATATTTTCAATAGTAAAAGTGCCGTTATAATGAAAAAATACTCCGCAGGTAATATTTATTTTTTGACTGCCGCAGGATATTTTAAGAGTTTTAAAAAATAGGGGGACATAGATTAAAAATAAAATTGTAAAAAAAGATAATACAAAAATTACAATATTAAAAATTATATGGTGAATCATTAAAAACGCAGAGGAAATAAAAAGAAGCAACAGAAAGATAAGTATAATTCTTATACACATTATAAAAATAAATTTATTTGAAGTTTTAATATTTTTCATAAAGTCAAAGCTCCTTTTTATCTTTCCAAAACTCCTCCAGATAATAATTTATATTATTTATATTAACTACTTTATGAGGAAAAAAATGCTCGGGAAATAAATTTCTGTATTTTTGACTGTCAAATCTTTCATCTAAAAGAAGTATAATTCCTTTATCGGAGTGTGTTCTTATTACTCGGCCGGCGCTTTGAAGGACTTTTGTTATTCCTGGAAATGTATAAGCGTAATCAAAGCCTTTTTCTAGGGTTTCATTTGATTTGTCATCATAATAGCTTTTAATAAAAAGATTTTCTGTACCTACTTTCGGAAGTCCTGTACCTACTATTATGCTTCCTATAAGCTTGTTTGAAGGAAGATCTATACCTTCGGAAAAAAGTCCTCCCATTACGCAAAAGCCTATATGATTTTGTTCCTTTTCAAAAATATTTATAAAATTTTCCCTTTCTTCTTCGTTAAAATCTGATTTTTGTATTATAACCGGAAGGTCAGAGTATTTGGAGGATATTATTTCATATATTTTAATCATATATTCATAAGAAGGGAAAAATACAAAATAATTTCCGTTTTGAGATTTATATACCATATTAATATATTGTGCAACTTTATTATAAAAAAATTCCCGTTTTCTGTAGGCAGTTGTAATATCGTTTGCAATAAGTATTTCACGGTTTTCTTTTGGAAATGAAGAAGGAAAATTTATTTTTTTATCATTTTCTTTTCCGTCGAGCAGATCAAAATAATAATTTATCGGCGTTAAGGTAGCAGAGAAAAGAACAGATGAAATACCTTGGGAAAAGCCTTTATCCAAAAGTTTTCGTGGATTTATGCAAAACATTTTATAATATGGATTTTTTGTATTTTTATAAAAGTATATTTTATGACATTCTTTATCATACATTTCAAAAAGTGACGTGGTTTTTATAAGTTCAAAATAAAATTCAAGCATGCTGTCAAATATATCGTCCTGATTAGAAGTTTCAATATATTCTTGAAAATTTGAAATGCAGTTTAAAAGCTTTTTAAAAAGTTTTTCATCAATTTTTTCATAGCTTATGAAATCCGTTTCTTCTTCCGAAAAATCTTTTTGAAGCTTTTTAAGATAGTTTGAAACGGATTTTAATGATTTTGAAAGAGGAGGATAAATATTTTTTATTAATTGACTTTGGGTTTTAAACTGTTCAAGGGAAATATAAGCGGAAAACATATCGCGTCCTCTGTCAACAAGATTATGAGTTTCGTCAATTAAAAACACATATTTTGAATTTATAGAATTATTTTCTTTTGAAAAATATCTCTGCAAATAAGAAAACGGATCGAAAAGATAATTATAATCACATATTATTATATCGCACCATAATGAAATATCCAAAGCTATTTCAAACGGACAAACCTGAAATTTTTCAGCTATTTCAAATAAATCTTCTTTTACTATATTTGAATATTTGTCGAGAGAATATAATACTGCGTCTTTGGCATTTGTAAAATAATTATTTGCATAAGGACAGTTTTCGGGATAGCATTGAGGCTTTTGCAAAAGACATAGCTTGTTTTTGGCATAAAGCGTTATGCATCGTATAATAAGACCATTTTGCTGTAAAAGTTTTACGGTATCTGAAGCTATTTTTCTTGTTGTAGTTTTTGCAGTAAGGTAAAAAATATTTTTGCAGTTTCCATTTTTAAGAGATTTTATAGAAGGGTAAAGAGAGGAAATAGTTTTTCCTATTCCGGTTGGAGCTACGGCATAAAGTTTTATGCCTTTTTCAATTGCCTTGTATACGGAAGCAATCATTTGTTTTTGACCTTTTCTGTAGGTTCCAAAAGGAAAATTAAGTTTTGATATCGAAGCGTTTCGAAGTTTTATATAAGCTTTTTTATTATTTAAAAAGCTTAAGAAGATATTTATGCCTTGTTTAAAAAAGCTGTCCAATTCTTCAAACGAAAAGGAATAATCAAGTGTTTTTTCTTCATATATTTTAGTATTGATATAAATAAGCTTTATATTGATTTTATCTATTTTGTTGTTTAAAGCATACATATAAGCGTAACACATAGCCTGAGCTTTATTGCAGGAAAGTTCTGACTTTTTCAGATTTTCAAAAGCGCAGCTGTTTGTTTTTATTTCATAAATTGCCGGAACATCTTTTGAAACAGCGTCAGCACGGCCTTTTATATTAAAAGTAAAACCTTCCGTTTCATAAGATATTTCAAGGTCGTGTTCGGCTGAAAAATTATCTTTTTTTAGCTTTTTTTGAATTTCTTTATGTATTTGAGTTCCGAGAGACGCTTTTTCAAGAGCATTTCCGCCTTTTCCGGAGTTATCTATATCTCCTTGCTTAAAGGCAAAATCAACAAATTCTTTTACTGAAAGAGAGATTATTGTTTGATCCATAGCTTATTCCCTTTCTTTAAGTTCACAGGGTTTTACAGTGTACAAATCCTTAAATTTTCTGGATTTTATTTGTGAAAAAGATAAAGAAACTTTTTTTATTTTTCCGCAAAAAGGACATACCGCTATAATTTCTTTATTGCTTTTTGTTACACAAACAGAAAAAATATCAAGGGAATGAAAAATATATAAAAGCTCCATATAGCTTATATTTTCGCATGCTTCACAGAAAAGCTTTGTGGATTTTCCTATATTTTTATATTTTATATTTATCATAAAATCACATCCTTTTTACATTATATAATATTTATATATTAATTAAAAGCATATAATTGAAACGAAAAAATTAGTATTAGTAATTTGTCGTATTATGATGTATAATAATATTAAATGAAGTTTTATTATTTCTAACAGAATCTCTTACAGTCCCAGGAAAAGCATACTCATAATATGGTAAATTATTGTCATATTCATGATTTATATGAACTATTACTTTAACTTTTTTGTTTTTAAATAAGTAATCTAATAAGGGTGCATTTAAAGTAGCTTTTTTATTTGTGACATTTAATGTATGATTTGCATGATCCACACTATTTACATGCGTATAGTCATTTAAATTTTCTTTTCCTCTTATAGTAGTAATAAAACCCTTTTCAGTCTTAACTGCCACACTTCCAAATATATATTTATCCCCATAAATATTTCTTTGCATTATATCTTTATATTTTTGAATATATTCTTCATAAATTTGCAAATCATTATTATTAACAACACTTTCTTTATTATTAATAATTGTTTTATAGTATATATCTCGTTTAAATTCCTTAATAAATTGTCTCTCATTATTTATTTTTAATAAACTTTTTTCTTTAGTTAGAATATTTAATAC
>CAKTDK010000105.1 GCA_934541205.1 uncultured Eubacteriales bacterium | reverse complement strand
ATCTAATATGGATCAATCAAACAATAAATCATTCAGAGATGCTACATTATTTAGATGAATCCAGATGTGGGTTGATGCCAACCAGAGAGGATACACAGGGAGTTATGACATGCGAAATGATGGAGTATGGGATGCCTGTTATTACTTCAGACATATCTGTATGCAAGGAATTTTTTTCTTGTGTTAACAATGTAAAACTAATTTCAAATGATAAAGTAGAAGATATTGTAGGAATAAGTGATCAATTATTTTCAAATTTACCATATAAAAAACCAAATTTATATATTAAAAATAAAACAATGAAAAGGGAATTAGAGATAATTCGCAAATTATGTGAGGAATAATATGAATGTTGTTCTATGTGAATATGCTGAGAAAAGAGAATTTACGGCAGGGAACAAAGCTAGGACGGATATGGTAAAAATTTTAATAGATTGTGGATATAAACACATTCCGCTTTATAAAAGTAAAAGTAGAAAAATAGTCGTTTTTTTTCAGATGATTAGGGGCTGCTTAGAAGCAATCATAAAGGCAAAAAAGAATGATATAGTTTTTATCCAATATCCTTATTATCCAATCGTTGTTAACAAAGTCTTGTTTTTGGTTTTAAGGTATGGGAGAATTTTAAAGAAATATAAAATAGCGTTGTTAATCCATGATTCTATCGGTCTGCGCACCGATAGCACCAGCCGTGAAAATTTGAAAATTGAAGTAAAGCAATTAAATAAAATAGATTTTGTAATTAGCCATAATGATAAGATGAAGACTGCAATTTGTGAATGTGGTGGAGGTATGAAACAGATTGTATTGGGACCTTTTGATTATTTGTATAATGGAAGTCCAGTAAATGCAAGCTGTACAAAAAAAAATACAATAGTTATTGCAGGAAATCTATCAAAAAATAAGTGCGGTTATCTTTATAAAATATCGGAATCAATTAGAAATTGTTCACTTAATTTATATGGTTTGGATTATTCTGGAGAGAAAAACGAAAGAATCTGTTATAAAGGAAAATTTGCACCAGAAGAGTTAATCACTCATTTAGACGGTGGATTCGGACTTGTATGGGATGGTGACTCTTGCACAACTTGTAGTGGTACATTTGGAAGATATTTGGCGTATAATAATCCGCATAAATTTTCTTTGTATATTGCCGCAGGCTTACCACTTATTGTTTGGAGTGGATCAGCTCTTGCTGAGTATGTAAAGAAATATAATCTTGGAATTGTGGTACATTCATTAGGTGAAGTGGATTCTCTTCTTTCAAAGATGAGTGACTGTGAATATGAAAATATCAAGAATTGTGTACTAGACTATCGTGAAGAAATAATTCATGGGAAGCATTTGAAAAAAGCAATAGAACAATTATAGAGGTAAAAGTATGCAAAAAAAGATATTATTAAAAGTTGGAGGAAGGAAGCACTTGGGCGAGTGTAGGTGGATTGATGCACTAGATGCCTTTGATGAAATATATTGTGCATGTATATATAGAGAAGATAGTTGGGAAAATGTAGATGACCGTATACACATTATTGAATTAAAAAAGAATTTGCTAAATCATTTTTTAACTGGTATTATCCTGAAAACTAGAAACATAAAATTTCTTACGTTTTTAAATTGGTTGATAATATTGCTTTTAAGATTGTTTAATATCTCTTGGTTAATGAAAATTAAAAATTCATTTCCTGATTTCGCATTGTGTAGTTATGGAGATTATGATAGATCTGATTTGACATTTTTAATTGCTAAGCCGGTTATTAAATGCCAAATAGTTAGAGCATATAAAGAAACGAGAGTAGGCTTTAACTTTTTGGAATATCAGACTCTTAAAAGTATTAACAAATACGTATTTTATGCAGAAGAACTGAGAGAATTTCTAGAAAAGAAATATGGTGATAAATTGTTTTTAAATAAGAACATCAAATATGGGTTAGATGAAAATGCATTATCAAGTCATATTTTGAATCAAATAAAATTCGAAAAGAAATTATCATCATATACTGAAAAAAGACATATTGTTATTTTATCATATAGAGTTGATTCTGCTCCAAATAGAGATAGAGATCAAGGTAGATATTATTACATAGAGACAATTAAAGAGTTAATAAATGCAGGGTTGATCGTGCATCTTCATTGTGCTAGGTATAACAATTACAATGGTCAAAATGAGTATGAAAAATTAAAAGAGAAATATCCAAATGAATTTTTTATGGAGGATGTATTAAATATGAATAGGGACTCATCTGCAGAAGAATGGGTTAAATCATGTGAAATTCTTAGTAAATATGATTTTGGATTAATGCATAATATTATGGAGAATTCATCAGTTTCGGAATTTGATAAAATAAATGTTCCACATAGATTATTTGCTTATGAGGCAGCGCATGTAATTCCAATTATTCGAGAAGGTCAGAATAAAGTTTTAGAAAGAATGTTCTGTAACGAGAAGTGTGGGATTGTTTACCAAAAATTGATCGAATTAAGCAAAACGAATATGACCAACCTTAATTATTATACCCCAAGTTATAAGAGTTATTTAGCAGAAATACAGAAATGGTAATTGAGGAATGAAAATAAAGGAGAGGGGATGTGAATGTCACAAATAAAGAGAATTACAGCAAAAAGTATTAAAATTAATTATTTATATAATTTAGTGTATGAAGTATTTGCTGTTATTGCACCATTAATCACTACTCCTTATATTTCTAGAGTTCTTGAACCAGAAGGCGTTGGAATATATAGTTTTACATATTCGATAGCACAATATTTTGTAATTGTTGGAAATCTTGGAATATCAATTAGCGGTCAAATGAAGATTGCAGAAGCGAGAGATGATATTTATAAAACGTCTAAGATTTTTTATGAGTTATTCATTTTAAAAGTTATTACAGTCTCGGTAAGCATTTTGATTTATCTTACGATTTCTTTTAACGCTACTTCCTATAGAACAGCCCGTATTATTCTCGGCATGTTTGTGTTTGCTTCTGTGTTTGATGTTTCTTGGTTTTTCAGAGGAATAGAAAACTTTTCAAAAGTTGTCTTTAGAGATGTTTTTGTTAAAGTACTCATGATTATAATGATCTTTACTTTTGTAAAGACACGTGAAGATGTAAATATATATATACTATTAATTGCTGCATCAGCACTTCTAGGTAATTTAACATACTTAATATCATTAAAAAAATTACTTGTTAAAGTTCCAATTAATGAATTAAGAGTGTTTGAACATTTTAGAAGCTCCTTAGTCTTTTTTATTCCAACTATTGCCACTTCAGTTTATACTATTTTGGATAAGACAATGCTTGGATGGTTGACAGGCAATGCTATAGAAAATGGTTATTATGAACAGGCTCATAAGATAGAACAAATATTATTACTTATAATAACATCACTTAATACAATAATGAGATCCAGAATGACATATTTATTTGGTCAGGGAAATTATGAAGAGATGAGGAAAAAATTAAAAAACTCTCTTTCGTTGATATTGTTTTTATCAATTGGAATGTCTGCAGGACTTATTGGAACGGCAAAAGTTCTTATCCCATTATTTTTAGGTGATGGTTTTTTTAAATGTGTTGCACTTTTACGAATATTTTCTTTGCTGCTTATAGTAATAGGCATAAGCAATTGCTTAAATACACATTTCCTTGGACCTAGCGGAAGGCAGGGGAAAAATAATATTGTTTTGATTTTAGGAGCGTTAATAAATGCTCTGTGTAATTATATTGTAATTCCAAAATATGGAGCTATAGGGGCAGCATGTGCTTCTGTGTTGGCCGAAATGATAATTCTATGTGGGTATTTATTTCTTGCTTGCGATTTTTATAATCCAGTTGGATTGTTTACGGCAGGATGGAGATATTTAACAGCAGGTATTATTATGAGTATTTGTGTCACATATCTTGGGGAATGCATTCAATTAGAAGCAATAATTAAACTTTTATTACAAATTATTGTTGGATGTGTAATTTACTTATTAATAATTTTGATTCTAAAAGATACATTTTTAATTGAATTCACTAAAAATATAAAGGAAACACTACTGAAAAAGAGGCGATAGAATGATAGTAATTTTACTGCTAATATTATTATTAATGTTATGGTTTACATATGAAACAATGGAAAGAGAGATTATTAATCCATCGTTTACATTTGTATTATCTTTCACATTTTCTTCTACTATAGCTACTCTATACAGTTTAAAGTGGAATCTAAACTTACATATCAATACTTTTTGTGTTTTGGTAGGTGGTGCTGCTTTATATATTTTTTTCTCTGCTTTAATCCATTTAATTAGCACAAAACATATTGTAAGGGAAGACTATAAAACTATATATGAAGTAGATAAAATAAAGTCGATATGCCTAATAATTATTAGTATTATATCGATAATATGGACAATACAGTTTCTGAAATATAATATTTCTGAAAGTACATTGGCGCGTATAATTTATACTTATAGATATGCCAATGTCTTTACTACGGACAAAATTCTTATGCCTAAATTGCTTGGATATTTAAGGTCAATAGTTACAGCATTGGGGTATTTTTATGCTTTTTTATTAGGCTACAAACTTGCAGCTTTAAAAAAAATTGATATTATATATTTAATTGTTATTATATTGAGTGGTGTAAATGCAAGTTTGACTGGTGGAAGACAACAAATGATTAATATTATATGTGCTACTATTTGTGCATATATTTTAGTACTACAAAAGAAAAATGGAAGCGGAAAAATTATTACCATCAAGAAATTACTTAAATATTTTGTAATTGTTTTTGCCGTTCTTTGGATTTTTAAAAGCGGTGGAGAACTTATCGGAAGGAATAATTCAAACACAACATTAATGGACTACATTGCTAAATATTGTGGAGCACAAATAAAAAATTTGGATTTATTTTTACAAACGGATAATAATCATTATGAAACAATTTGGGGTATGCAGACATTTTATAGTTTTTGGTCGTGGAAAGGTGTAGCCCTCCCTGTGAGAGATTTAGCATTTAATTATGTTAATGGATTCAATTTAGGAAATGTATACACTACATATTTTGATTATATTTATGATTTCGGTTATCTTGGAGTAATAGTTTTGATACCTATCATGGCGTGTATAATGCAGGCTATATACGAAAAAACTAGACGATCCATTATCAAACCATCTACTATGTTTTGGTTCGTACTTTTCGGATATGAATTTCCTAATGTCTTGTTTAGTTTTTTCTCGAATGAATTTTATATTTATAATTTGAGTAGTAACTTTGTTCAATATGTTATTGTATGGATACTATTATTGTTCTTAATTTATAAGATTAAAATTCCAAAAATTGTTTTAAATAAAAAACATATTGTAATAAAAGCGAGTGAAAATTAGTTATGGAATTAAAAAAACGTAAGGAAGAATTTGATATTCTTAAAGCAATTGGAATGTTGTCTATTATTATCGGTCATTTGGGGATAACTAGTATTTCAAATATTGCTTATGTATTTCATGTCCCATTATTTTTTTGGGTAAGTGGTTATTTTTTTAAATCTCGTCAAAAGCTTTTTACTAAGAGACATACAGTTTTACTAAAAGTGTATTTATTTACGGCAGTTTTAATTCTAGCCATAAAAATACTTATAGCTATTATGATAAATACTCAATCGGTTTTGAATGTTATAGAAAAGGGATTCGTTGCGATATTATATGGAAGTGGTAATATTAACAACCAAATATTTGGTTATGCAATTCCCTGCGTTGGCGCTATTTGGTTTTTACTTGCGTTATTTTGGACTGATATTATATATTTTGAAATTTGTAGACATATTGATAACAAATTTTATAAATTTCTTATTACATTTTTTTTGTTTTTGATAGGGATTTTTACTTCGTCTCAGTGGTTGCCGTTTTCTATACAGTCAGGTTTGATTGGAGTATTCTTTGTTTATTTAGGCGATGAATTTAAAGAATCTGGAATAAAATATTCAACACCAAATCGATTTATCTTTATATCGATTATAATGTCATTGTTAGGCTTATGGGGCAGCTTTAGGTATGGTCATTTATCGTGTTCTACAGGGGAATTTCCGTGTGTATTTGTTAATGTTTTAGGAGCTTGTAGTACAACATATCTGTTGCTTTATTTTTCAAGAAAGATTTCAAAATATAAAATTGCTAAATATGTATCTTTTTATGGTCAAAACACTATCATAGTATTATCGTTTCACCTAATGGAATTGGAGCTGGTTCCTTGGACATTTTTTATGTCCATCTTTCCTAATCACATCTTAGGAAGGCTAGTTCAAATCTTTCTAAAAATAGTTTGGTCAATTTTGGGAATATATATTGTGAAGAAGTTTGCAATGTTAAAATACATTTATTCATAACGTAAGTATTTAAATGTTGTAAACGATCCATAGCGAGTACCTTGACAACTATAAGCCGCTTTTGCGGCCTGCTGTAAATTTTATTTTCGAATATTTTCCGGCAACGCCGGTGACCAGGGGAGCAGCTCTTCC
>CAKTDK010000104.1 GCA_934541205.1 uncultured Eubacteriales bacterium | reverse complement strand
CGTGTCCCGGATAAATTCTGTAATTTTTATCCAAAGCCTTTAATTTTTTTACGGACTCTCTCATTTTTTCCGGACTTCCGTAAGGAGGAAAATCTGTTCTTCCTATGCTGTTTTTAAAAATCATATCCCCGGAAAACATTATATCTTCCGTGATTATACACATACTTCCGTCTGTATGACCGGGCGTAAGCATAAATTCAAGACAAAAATCCGCTGTTTCAAGCTTTTCTCCGTCTTTAACAATGATATCTTCTTTCACATATTTTCTTTCTCTGTTTCCCATAAATGCCGAAAGATTAAGTCTGTCATCCTTAAGAAGTGAAACGTCATACTCATTTATCACTATCTTTGCCCCCGTAAACTCTTTTACCTGATAAAGAGCCATAATATGGTCAAAATGCCCGTGAGTAAGGACTATATGAGTAATTTTATAACCGTTTCTTTTTATAAAATCACATATTCTTTCACTATCGTCTCCCGGATCAACTACAAAACCCACTTTTGTTATTTCATTTGTACATATATAACAGTTTACCTGAAGCTCTCCAACTGTAAGTTTTTCTACCTTCATAATATCACCTATAAGTTTATTTTTTCATTATTTCGTCACTATCCAAAATAATTGTTACCGGCCCGTCGTTTAAAAGTTCAACTTTCATATCAGCTCCAAAAACTCCTGTTTTTATATTTTTTACTTTGTTTTTTAAAACATTTACAGAATAATCAAATAATTCGGATGCCATATCAGGCTTGGCCGCTTTTAAAAAGTTAGGTCTTCTTCCATGCGAACAATCCGCATATAAAGTAAAATTTGATATCATTAAAATATCTCCATCTATATCCAAAAGAGATAAATTTATTTTATCATTACTGTCTGAAAAAATTCTGAGATTCAGTATTTTATCACACATAAAATCTGCTGTTTCTTTATCGTCGTTTTCAGAAATTCCAACAAAAGCAACAAGCCCTTTTTCTATTTTTGAATAAATTTTTCCGTCGATTTTTACAAGAGCATTATTCACTCTTTGAAGCACTATTTTCAAAACTACAGCGTACCCCTTTCAACACTTATAACATCAGAAATGGTTCCAAGTTTATTCATAACGCTTTCCAAATGCTTTCTGTTATTTACGTCAATTATTATATTTATCTGCATACGTCCGTCACGAAGCTCTCTTACGTTAAGTCCGTGAAGCATAACATGCATATTTGCAATAAGAGTGGTAATGGTCGCAACAAGGCCCAAATGTCTTTCCGAAATAACGGTAATTGCCGCCTGGAAAGAATTTTTTATTTCCACATCCCATGAAACAGGTATAAATCTTCCCTGATTTTCTTCACTGCTGAAAAGATTTTTAACATTGGGACAATTTTTTTTATGAACAGAAACTCCATAGCCTTTTGTTATAAATCCGACTATATCGTCTCCTGGAAGAGGGTTGCAGCATCTTGCAAACTTTACAAGACAATTATCTATATTTTCAACAACAACTCCTCCGACGCTTTTACGTTTTTTAGGCTGAAAAAGCTGAATATCATCAGTATTTTTATTAGCTTTTTGATATATTTCCTTTACTTTGGGAAGTATTTTTGAAAGCATAACTCCGCCGTATCCTATAGCGGCATAAAACTCCGTTACATTAGGAAGCTGATACTTTTGATATATCGGAGATAGAAGCTCTTCTCTTTCATCTTCTTCAATATGAACTCCTATACGTCTTATTTCTCTGTCAAAATCTTCTTTTCCACGTTCAACATTTTCATCATGTTTTTCTTTTTTAAACCATGTTCTTATTTTGTTTCTTGCTTCATTTGTTTTTACCATCTTAAGCCAGGCTCTCGACGGTCCGTGATTTGGAGAAGATGTTGTTTTTATTTCTACAATCTCACCGTTTGAAAGCTGATAATCAAATCCAACTATCTTTCCGTTTACTTTTGCCCCTATCATATTATTTCCCACGCCGGAATGTATCGCATAAGCAAAATCTATTACATTTGCTCCGCTGGGAAGATTTATTACATCGCCTTTCGGGGTAAAAACAAACACTTCGTCAGCAAATAAATCAATTTTCAAAGTACGCATAAATTCTTCATCATCAGCAGTATTTTGCTGTATTTCAAGAAGATGCATTACCCATTCAAGCTTATTGTCAAGAGAATCCTTTCCGGAAATCCCGTTTTTATATTTCCAGTGCGCCGCTATACCGTATTCCGCTATTCTATGCATTTCCCAAGTTCTTATCTGAACTTCAAAAGGAATTCCCATTCTTCCTATAACCGTTGTATGAAGGGACTGATACATATTTGGTTTAGGAGTAGAAATATAATCTTTAAATCTTCCGGGAATAGGCTTATACATATCATGTATATTTCCAAGCACCGTATAACAGTCTGCTACCGTATCTACTATAACTCTTACGGCATACAAATCATAAATTTCATCAATAGTTTTATTCTGATTATACATTTTACGATAAATACTATATAAATGCTTTATTCTCCAAGTAAGTTTAAAATTTATGTTTTCGTCTTCAAATCTTTTATTTATACTTCCTAAAATATTATTAAGAAATTCTTTTTTTTCTCCTTTGCGTCTATCAAGATTTTCTTCAATCTCTTTACATCCGATAGGGTCAAGATATATTATAGACAAATCTTCAAGCTCCTGCTTGATTTTCTGCATACCAAGCCTGTGAGCCAAAGGAGCATAAACTTCCATGGTCTCAAGGGCAGTCTGACGCTGTTTCTGAGGAGAACGGTAATTTAAAGTACGCATATTATGAAGCCTGTCAGAGAGCTTTATTAATATAACTCTTATATCCTTTGCCATTGCAAGAAACATTTTACGAAGATTTTCCACCTGCTGTTCCTCGCGTGAAGAATATGATATCTGTCCAAGCTTTGTAACTCCGTCAACAAGCTCGGCAACAGTTTCTCCAAACATTTTTTTTATATCAACATAAGTACAGTTGCAGTCTTCAATAACATCGTGAAGCAACGTTGCAACGATCGTATCCGTATCAAGATCAAATTCGGATATTATTTTTGCAACATTAACAGGATGGGTAATATAAGGCTCTCCGCTGTCTCTTTTTTGATCCTTATGCATATCGTTTGCAAAAATAAGGGCTTTTTCAATTTTTTTCAAATCATATTTAGGATCTTTTTCCTTTAAAAAATCCAAAAATTCTTTAAAATATTCGTTCATTTATTTTCACCGCTTTATTATACTTGCGAATATATGTATATTATAACCGTTTGCGCTATTATTAATTTTTATCGTTTATTACAGATTTTAAATGTTTAATAATTTTTGACTGTGATAAATCTACTTTTTTGCTTGTTTGCACCGCTTCAATAAATATTTTATTTTCATCGTTTTTAAAGCTTATAAGCTTCATTTCACAAAGTACGTCAAGACATATTCTCATTTTTGCGTAAGATATTTTTCTTCCCGAATGATAAGAAATATCCCGGTTAAGACTCTGAAAATTATAATATCTGCTTTTGCTTATATTTTTGTAAATAATAAATTTATAAACCGCTACAAAATCATCTCTTGCAGGAAGAAGGCTCTCCGCCTGCTGACATGTAAGTTCATTTTTATTTTTAAACATTTTATACAGCATTTTATTTTCATTAAATCTTTCCAAATCCTCTTTTGAAAGACAAATATCTTTTAAAATAAGCTGTACACTGTCAATCCCGCGGTAACTGTTTATATCCATATTAAAAACTATATCTACTTTATCACCTATACTGTATCCGAAATCACATAAGCTGTTTGAAAAATAAAACGCCTGTATTTCCATATCATCTTTTTTTAAAGTAAGTTTTATATGTTTATCATTCCCCACAGATGTTAAATATAATATTTCAACATCACGCATCAAAAATTTAGGCACTTCATTCCCCATACCGAAAGGCTCTAAAAGCAAAACAGATTTTGCAGTATTAAGATTAATTTCTTGGCATGAAACCTCACATTCAATATCAATACTCATAATAAGATCTTTTTCTTTAATATGCTTTGAAGCATATTCAAGCATGGACATTTTAAAATCCTCAACATTTTTTCTGTTAACCGAAAGTCCTGCCGCAAGCTCATGTCCTCCGAATTTATCAAGAGTATGGCTGCAAGCATTCAAAGCTTCATACAAATTAAAACTCTTTATGCTTCTTCCCGAACCTTTTCCCTTATCCTTATCAAAAGAAATAAGAACAGACGGTAAATAATATTTATCACAAAGCCGCGACGCAACAATTCCTATAACCCCGTTATTCCATCCGTCATCCCATAAAACCAAAGCTTTATCCTTTGTCAAATCCGCTTCATTTTTTATTTTTGCAACGCATTGCTGAAAAATTTCATTTTCGGTTATTTGTCTTTCCCGATTTTCTTCACATAGTTCCTCTGCTATCTCAAGAGCTTTTTTATAATTATCAGTAGAAAAAAGTTCTACGGCTCTTTCAGCACTTCCCATTCGTCCTGCTGCATTTATTCTCGGTGAAAGCACAAAACCTATCGAGCCTGAAGTTATTTTTTTATTTTGCAACATAGACTGCGCAATCAATGCTTTCAGTCCTATTCTTTTTGTTTTTGCTATTATTTCAAGTCCTTTTGAAGCTATCGCTCTGTTTTCTTTATAAAGAGGCATAACATCTGCAATTGTTCCTATGCAGACAAGATCACCGTAATCGTCCATTACTTTTTGAAATCCTGCTTCCCCCTCCAAAGCGCATATAATTTTAAAAACCACTCCTACTCCTGCAAGTTCTTTAAAAGGATATTTGCAGTCTTTTTGCTTTGGATTAACAACAGCTGTACAATCGGGAACATTATCTCCGCATTCATGATGATCTGTAATAATTACATCCATACCAAGCTCTTTTGCATAATCTACTTCTTCATTTGCTGTAATACCCGTATCTACCGAAATCAAAAGCGCAGTATTTCCCAAAGCAATTTTTGCAAGAGCATCTTTATTTATTCCGTATCCTTCAGTATTTCTGTTTGGAATATAATAACTAACGTCTGCTTTTTTATCTTTTAAATAAAGATAAAGCATACTCACAGACGTAACTCCGTCAACATCATAATCTCCGTATACAGTTATTTTTTCCTTGTTATATATCGCTTCTTTAATTCTCTTTACGGCCTTTTCCATATCCTTCATAAGAAAAGGATCAAAGAAACTGTCTTTGTCTTTACTTAAAAAGTCCCTTACAGATTCCACGGAATCCAAATTTCTGTTTATAAGAAGCCTTGCAAGAAGCGGATTAATTTTTAATTTTTTTGTAAGTGAATTTACTATATCCAAATTCTGTGTTTTTACATTCCAGTTGTTTTTTTTCACACTTTTCGGCTCCTATCTTTTTTATATAAAATAAAGCAGAAAATTTTTGATTAATATTTTTATTATATCACTTTTCATATACTTTCTCAATATAATTATAAAAATCAAAAAGCTTTGAAAATTTTTTCAAAGCTTTACAATATCTAATTTATAAAATTTCAGTTTCCGGCAATATCTTCGTATACTTTTTCATTAGGATCTCCGTAGCCCAAAACCTCTCTTGCAATCTTTGCAACAAACTCCTCGTCAAGCTTGGAATTAATAACGTCCTCAAGCTGTTGATTTTTAAGCTGTTGATCATATTTTTTTTCATTAAGTTCTTTTAATTCATTATTTTTTAAAGATATGATTTTCATCTGTAAAGAAATAATATTAAAAATACAATATACACAAAGACAAACTGCGGCAATACGCACAAAAATTACTTTTTTCATAGTTTTGTCTCCTATATTTATAATTATTTTTATTATACATCATTCTTCTGATTTTTCATAGTCTTTTTTCAGATAATTTTTTAATTTTTTTCTTTTGTTTTTCTTTTCTTCAGCCTTTTTTGAAATTTTTTCTTTGTTTTTATTTCTTTTTTCTATATTAACTTTTATTTTATTATATATTACTTTTATAAAATCTTTAATTTTAAAAATTACTTTACGCGCTTTAACATATATAAAATTGCCTATTGTATAATGAATAATAACCGCACCTAAAAAAATACCGCAAAAAATATAAAATCTTATTTCTCCAGAATTTATATAAAATATAGTAATAAAAGTTATCAAAGAAAAAACTAAAAAGAAAATTATATCTATAATCGAAAATATAATATTTTTCATCACAGGTTTTTTCAAAGAAGGCAGCAAAAGTTTTAAAACTCTTAATATATCGTAAGACATTGCCATAAATCCGCCAAGAGCGACAGCAACTAAAAAATTTCTGCATTGAAGACTAATATATGCTTCCACTTATAAACACCTATCTAAATAATTTTGAAAATATACTTTCGTGTTTCTCTTCGGCTTCGTGATACATTAACGCTCCTATATCGCCTTCAATATTCATATCACCGTTTTCAACATTTAACTTGTTTATATGAAGATTTTCTCCCGCTATTGTAAGTATTCCTAAATCAGTATTTAAAACTATAGACTGTTCATCAAAGCTTTCCACATCATCAACCTCTGTAATTGTAAGCCCCTCTCTGTTTTTCATTGAAATACTGTGATTT
>CAKTDK010000103.1 GCA_934541205.1 uncultured Eubacteriales bacterium | reverse complement strand
TCTTTTGGCTTAAGAAATTATTTTAGACTTAAGAAACTCTTTAAGTTTAAGAACGTCTTTTGGTCTTAAGAGTTATTTTAGACTTAAAAAATTCTTTAGAATTTGAAAAATTATAAAAAGGCTTTTCCGCAAAAAATCCAATATATTTTTATTAGGCAAAGCTTCTCTGATTTTATCAGAGGAGCTTTGCCGTTTTGAAAAAAGATTTCATAAAGAACTAATCATTTTTTCACTAAAGTTCAAACTGAAATTCGGAATGATTTCCGAAAAAATTTTGAAAAAACTATAATAACGAAATTATAATTATTCTTCCGGCTGAGTTTCTTCTTCCTGACTTAAAGTATGCTCTTCCTCATCTTCTTTAGCAGTTTTACCGATTGTAACTACTTTGACGCCTTCATTAAGACGCATTACTTTAACTCCCTGAGTAACTCTCTTATAAACATTTATTTCTGATACTGGCATACGGATTATTATTCCGTCTGATGAAATTATCATTATATCTTCATCTTCATTTACTACTTTTAATCCAGCAACAAGGCCTGTTTTTTCAGATAATGCATAGCTTGTTACACCTTTACCGCCTCTGCTTTGAAGTTTAAATTCTGATATTTCAGTACGTTTTGCATATCCGTTTTCTGTTACTATAAGAAGTTTTCCATTTTCATCAGTTTTGCTCATACCTACGACATAGTCGTCATCTTTAAGTCTTATACCTCTAACTCCTCGAGTTACACGGCCCATTGTACGGACATCCTGTTCGGAAAACTTAATCGCCTGGCCTTGTCTTGTTCCGATTATAAGATTTTCTTCTCCTGTTGTAAGTTTTACTCTTACAAGGCTGTCGTCTTCGTCAAGAACTATTGCTCTTACGCCGCCTTTTCTCGTAGAAGAATATTCTTCAATTGCTGTACGTTTGATTATACCGTTTTTGGTAACCATAACAAGAAACTGATTTTCAAAATCACGGATTTTTATCATCGCTGAAATTTTTTCATCTGCGTCCATTTCCAAAAGGTTTATTATATTCATTCCTTTTGCTGTTCTGGATGATTCGGGAATTTCATATCCTTTCAGTTTATAAACTCTTCCTTTTGAAGTAAAGAACATTATAATATCATGGGTTGATGCCATAAAAAGCTCTTCGACAAAATCTTCTTCTCTTGTGGTCATGGCAGCGATTCCTCTGCCGCCTCTGTGCTGAGCTTTATAAGTATTTACAGGAAGTCTTTTTATATATCCGAAATGAGTTAAAGTTATTACACATTCTTCCTCTTCAATCAAATCTTCAATATCAATTTCATTTGAAATCGGACAGATTTCCGTTCTTCTGTCATCACCGAATTTTTCTTTTATTTCGTTTATTTCTTCTTTAATTATATTATCAACTCTGACAGGTTTTGAAAGTATATCGGTATAATCCTCAATAAGAGCCATTTTTTCATCATATTCATCATTGATTTCCTGGCGGGAAAGTCCTGTTAATTGTCCAAGTCTCATCTCTACGATTCTTTGAGCCTGAATATCCGAAAATTCAAATCTTTCTATTAATGCTGATTTTGCTTCCCCAATAGTTTTTGAAGCTCTTATTATTTTTACAACTTCATCAATATGGTCAAGAGCTTTTCTGTAACCTTCAAGAATATGAGCTCTGTCCTGAGCTTTCTTTAAATCAAACTGAGTTCTTCTTGTAATTACTTCTCTTTGGAAATCGATATATTCTTCAAGCATTTCCTTAAGATTAAGTATTTTCGGCTGTCCGTTGACAAGAGCAAGCATAATAACAGAAACTGTAGTCTGAAGCTGAGTATAAGAATAAAGCCTGTTCAACACTACCTGAGGATTTGCGTCTTTTTTAAGCTTTATAATTATTTCAAGTCCATTTCTTCCCGTATTGTCGTGAAGATCGTCAATTCCTTCTATTCTTTTAGTTTTATGACATTCTGCAATACCTTCTACAAGCTTTGACTTATTTACCATATAAGGAATTTCAGTTACAACTATCTGATATCTGTCATTTTTTGTTTCTTCAATATGAGCTTTTGCTCTTAAAGTTATTTTGCCTCTTCCTGTATAATAAGCCGCCCTTATACCCGCTTTTCCCATAACGATTCCGCCTGTTGGAAAATCAGGGCCTTGGATAATTTCCATTATATCACTTATTTCACAGTTAGGATTATCAATCATCATCGTGATAGCGTCAATTACCTCGTTTAAATTATGAGGAGGAATAGACGTAGCCATACCTACCGCTATACCTGTTGACCCGTTTACAAGAAGATTTGGAAATCTTGACGGAAGAACCTGAGGTTCCTGTCTTTTGTCATCAAAACTCGGTCCGAAATCAACCGTTTCTTTATAAATATCCGATAAAAGATGCATCGACATTTTTGAAAGTCTTGCTTCGGTGTAACGATATGCGGCAGGGGCGTCACCGTCAATTGAACCGAAGTTTCCCTGACCGTCTATAAGAGGATATCTTAGAGAAAAATCCTGAGCAAGTCTTACCATTGCATCATAAACGGAAGCGTCGCCGTGAGGATGATATTTTGCAAGCACAGTTCCTACTGTTGCCGCTGATTTATTATAAGGTTTATCCGGAGTATGACCGTCTTCAAAAGATGAAAAAAGTATTCTCCTGTGTACCGGTTTTAATCCGTCTCTTACATCAGGAAGCGCACGGGCTACTATTACGCTCATTGCATACTGTAAGAATGAATCTCTTACCTCTTCGTTAACGTCTACGTCAACTATATGTTCGCCTTCTATTATGTTCATTAATTTTTCGCTCCTTTAAACCGCTTTCCCTTTTTTTGATTTTTAAAAAACTCCTTTGTCTTTTTTATGAGTTCTTTCTTTTTCGGCTTATTTTCATATCCGTAATATTTCAAAACATCAAAAAGTATATCTATACTTTCAAGGGTCTGCTTTTTTTCTGCTTTTTCAAAACCTATCTCAATATATAAAATATCTTCGTAAAGTTCAAATACTTCATCGTTTTCAAGTTGATTTTTTCGTTTTTCGCTTATGTCGTAAAATCGCTGAATTTTATTGTCATCTTCGCTGGACCAAATTATTTCTTTGTTATGTTTATAATACATTTCGTATATTCTAAAACAAATATACTCTTCGTTGTATGTTTTTTTATTTTCATAATAAACATAACTTGAAGAAATGAATTCCGCCGCTTCCTTAAAAGCTCCTTTGCGAATAACCATTATATCACCTATAAATTTTATATATCAAGATTACTTACATAACCTGCGTTGGTTTCAATAAATTCACGTCTTGGTTCAACCTTATCTCCCATAAGCATAGTAAATGTTTCATCAGCTTCCATAGCGTCTTCCATAGTAACCCTTTTCATTGTTCTTGTTGCAGGGTCCATAGTAGTTTCCCAAAGCTGATCCGAGTTCATTTCTCCAAGACCTTTATATCTTTGTATCTGAGCGTCAGGCATTTCTTTTAAAATTTCATCTCTTTCTTCATCTGTAAAAGCATATTTAAAATTTTTGCCTTTAAAAATTTTATAAAGAGGAGGCTGAGCAAGGAATATATGTCCGTTTTCAATCAAAGGTCTCATAAACCTAAAAAAGAAAGTCAAAAGAAGCGTTCTGATATGAGAACCGTCAACATCCGCATCGGCCATAATTATAATTTTTCCATAACGAAGCTTTTCAAGATTTATTTCTTCTCCGACACCGCAGCCAAGCGCAAGAATTACAGGCATAAGTTTTTCGTTTCCAATAACTTTATCTATTCTTGCTTTTTCTACGTTAAGCATTTTTCCCCATAGAGGAAGTATTGCCTGAAAAGTATTGTCTCTTCCTTGTTTTGCGCTTCCTCCCGCTGAATCTCCCTCAACTATATATATTTCGGTTTTTGATCTGTCTTTATTCTGACAGTCAACAAGTTTTCCCGGAAGAGAGGAGGATTCAAGAGCGCTTTTTCTTCTCGTCAAATCTCTTGCTTTTCTTGCTTCTTCACGTACTCTTGCAGCAAGCATTGCTTTATCAACTATTGCTTTTGCAATGGTTGGATTTTCTTCAAGAAAATCAGAAAATTTTGACGTCATTAGATTATACACCGTAGTTCTCATAAATGAATTTCCAAGTTTTGTTTTTGTCTGCCCTTCAAACTGAGCTTCTGTAAGCTTTACGGAAATTACTACTGTTATACCTTCTCTTATATCTTCTGCTGTAAGACTTTTATCATCTTCTTTTATAAACTGATGTTTTTTGCAGTAATCGGTTACTGCCTTTGAAAGTCCGGTTTTAAATCCTATTTCATGAGTTCCGCCTTCGGTTGTATGAATATTATTTGCAAATGAAAGAATTGTTTCATCATACCTATCCGTATACTGAAAAGCTATTTCAGCCTCACTGTCTTCCTTTGCTGCTGAAAGATATATAACGTCATCAAATAAAGCTTCTCTATTTTTGTTTATATGTGAAACAAAGCTTTTGATTCCACCTTCATAATGAAGAGTATTTTCTTTTTCTCTGTCTTTTCTTTTATCTTCAAAAATAATTTTTATACCGCCGTTTAAAAACGCCTGTTCGCGAAGTCTTTTTAAAAGAACATCATAATCATAATCCAATGTTTCAAAAATTTCATCATCAGCCAGAAATCTTACAAGAGTACCTCTTTTTTCTGTCTTTTGTCTTTTTTCAAGCTTAACTGCAGTTTTTCCTCTTTCATATCTTTGATAATATGTATATTCTCCGTCGGAAATTTCAACTTCAAGCCATTTTGAAAGAGCATTTACAACCGAAGCTCCGACTCCGTGAAGTCCTCCTGAGACCTTATATCCTCCTCCTCCGAATTTTCCTCCTGCATGAAGAACCGTAAATACAACTTCAACCGCAGGAATTCCCATTTTCGGATGAAGTCCCAAAGGAATACCTCTTCCGTCGTCTTCTACTTCAACAATATTTCCTTCAAGGATTCTTACGTTTATATTTTTACAAAATCCCGCAAGAGCTTCGTCAATGGAATTATCAACTATTTCATAAACAAGATGATGCAGACCTCTTTGAGAAGTTGAACCGATGTACATACCCGGTCTTTTTCTTACAGCTTCAAGACCTTCAAGCACCTGTATCTGACCGGCTCCGTAATCTTCCTCAACTTTTGTATTCATATTTTCGTTTTCCATCATTTTGCCTCCTTCTGGCTTTTTTCCTGAGAATAAATATCTAAAAAGCTCATTCTCTTATATAAAGTCTGAGTCGAAATCTGAGAAATATATACTACTTCACTTCCGAGAATTGTACATACAACTATTGAATTCGGAATATTATCCGATATATTGAAAACTATTTTCTTTTCTTCGGCTTTTTTTAAAAAATCTCTTGTATGTTTTGAAATAGTAGAAGTATCCATATCAAATATAGCTACTATATCTCTTTGATTTACCACTATTTCCTGTCCCAAATGAAGATACATAAATTTCCCCCTTACGGAGTTTTAGTTAATTATATAATAAATCTTTTAATTAACTTTTTTAATAACTCCGTTTTCAACTTTAAACATTGAAGCTTTTTCAAAATTTTTAAATCTTTCATAATCACAAAGAGTAATTATAACCTGTTTATTTTTTATATTATTTATTATAAAATCCTGTCTTTTTACATCAAGCTCACTCATTATATCATCCAGTAAAAGTACAGGATAATCATTAAATCTTTCCTTAATATTTTCACATTCCGCAAGCTTCAAAGCTAAAACACAGCTTCGCTGCTGTCCTTGAGACGCAAAGGATTTTACGTCTTTTTTATCTATATAGAATTTTATATCGTCTTTATGAATTCCCAAAGTTGTAGATTTTTTTTCTATATCTTTATTTATTACGGCTTTTAATTTTTCATAATATCTTTCAAAAATTCTTTTTTCGCTGGAAAAAATTTCGTCAGAAAAAGTTTCTTCTGATAACATATCTTCATCCAAAAAAGAAATATATTTCATAGAAAGAGTTTCTTTTTCAGAAGATATTTCTCTGTAAAAATCAATCGCGTTTTTTGTTATATCCTTTAAAAATTTAAATCTGGTTTTTGCTATAAAAGATCCATACTTTGCAAGATATCCATCATAAGTATCCAAAAGCAAACGATTATTTTCATTGTCATAAAAATTTTTCAGCAAAAAATTTCTTTGTTTTAAAATTTTATTATAATTTACTATATAAGAAAAATATTTAACGCTTTGCTGACAAAGAGCACTGTCAAGAAATTTTCTTTTTTCAACAGGACCTTCTTTTACAAGATTTAAATGCTCAGGAGTAAATAAAACGCATTTAAAAGCTCCTAAAAATTCAGAAAGCTTCGATACTTTTGAGAAGTTATAATATATTTCTTTTTTTAAAGATTTTGAATATAAAACTTTTATGTTTTCTTTAAACCCTTTTTCAACAGAAAGAGTTTCTTCAGAAAATTTTTCTTTGTAAAAATCCATTTCAATATCAAAATTGTCTTGATCAAATAAAACAAGTTCTCCATCGCTTTTACTTCTGAATCCTTTTCCATGAGAAAAAACATAAAAAATTTCGAGAAGATTGGTTTTCCCTTGGGCATTGTCTCCGTAAATTATAT
>CAKTDK010000102.1 GCA_934541205.1 uncultured Eubacteriales bacterium | reverse complement strand
AAAAAATACATTATTTATTTAGATCAGGGAACTACAAGTTCCCGGGCGGTAATCTTTGATAAAGAACAGAATATTGTAGAAATTGCCCAAAAAGAGTTTGAGCAGATTTATCCGAAAACCGGCTATGTGGAGCATAATCCTATGGATATATATTTGTCTCAGTATGCGGTGCTTACCGAAGTTATTCAAAAAAGCGGAATTGATATAAAAGAGGTTTCTGCAATAGGAATAACAAACCAAAGAGAAACGGCGATATTGTGGGATAAAAATACAGGACGACCTGTTTATAATGCTATTGTATGGCAGTGCAGAAGAACTGCGGCTATATGTGAAAAGCTCAAAGGCGGAGAATTTGAAAAATATGTAAGATATAATACAGGACTTTTAATAGATGCATATTTTAGCGCTACAAAAATAAAATGGATACTTGATAATGTTGAAGGCGTACGTCAAAAAGCTGAAAAAGGCGATATTTTGTTCGGCACGGTAGATACATGGCTTTTGTGGAAACTGACTGACGGAAAAGTTCATGCCACGGATTATACAAATGCTTCAAGGACTATGCTTTTTAATATAAGAAAACTTTGTTGGGACGATTATATTTTAAAAGAACTTAATATTCCCAAAGCCATTCTTCCTAAAGTTTGTAAAAGCAGTGAAATATACGGCGAGACAGAAATATTTGGAGAAAAAATCCCGATTGGCGGTATAGCAGGAGATCAGCAGGCAGCGCTGTTTGGACAAGGCTGTTATAAAAAAGGAGAAGCCAAAAATACCTATGGGACCGGATGCTTTCTGCTAATGAATACGGGAAAAGATATATGTGAAAGTGAAAGCGGCCTTTTGTCTACCATTGCAGCGGTAACGGATGAAAACATAAACTATGCTGTTGAAGGAAGTATTTTTGCCGGCGGAGCTGTAATACAATGGCTTAGAGACGAACTTGGCTTTTTTGAAAAGTCTTCGGATTGTGAAAAGCTTGCTTCTTCTGTTAAAAGCAACGGAGGGGTATATGTTGTTCCGGCTTTTACAGGCCTTGGAGCGCCGTACTGGGATATGTATGCAAGAGGGAGCATTTTTGGGCTTACAAGAGGAGCCAATAAAGGACATATAACAAGAGCTTGTCTTGAAGCTATTGCGTATCAGACAAAAGATGTTCTTGACGCAATGGTAAAGGATACTAATATTTCGTTTTCTGAGCTTAAAGTTGACGGAGGAGCGTCTGTTAATGATATACTTATACAGTTTCAGTCGGATATATTAAATTGTGGTATACGCCGACCTATGATAAGAGAAACCACTGCGCTTGGAGCTGCATATCTTGCGGGACTTAGCGTGGGATTTTGGAAGGATATTGATGAAATACAGGGACATTGGCGTCTTGATAAAGTATATACGCCCAATATGACTTGGGAAACAAGAAAAAAACTTTTGGAAAATTGGCATAAAGCTGTAGAAAGAGCGTCGGATTGGGAAAAATAAAAGTTTTGGGGTGTAAATATGATTTTTGAATATACAATAAAAACAGAACCGGAGAATTTTTATAATATAACGTCTAAAGTGAAAGACGCGGTTAAAAAAAGCGGAATTTCTGAAGGACAGTGCATTGTTTTTTGCCCTCATACAACTGCTGGGATAACAATAAATGAAAATTCCGATCCAGATGTTGTTACGGATATGCTTTTGGGACTTGATCTGGCATTTCCCGACAGAAAAGAATTTAAGCATTTTGAAGGAAATTCCAAAGCTCATTTAAAGGCGTCTTGTGTTGGAAGCAGTGAAAATATAATCATATCAGGCGGTAAGCTTGTTTTAGGAATATGGCAGGGAATATATTTCTGTGAGTTTGACGGGCCGAGAACAAGAAGGTTTTATGTGAAAATTACGGAGGGATAAGAAATGGCAGATTGGAATTTGTGGCATGGCTGTCACAAAATCAGCGAGGGATGCCGTAATTGTTATGTTTACAGAGCGGATGCAAGTCATGGCAGAGATCCTTCTGTTGTAAGAAAGACTTCCAAATTTGATATGCCTATAAAAAAAGACAGAAAAGGAAATTATAAAATACGGTCTGGAGAAACTGTATATACTTGTTTTACTTCGGACTTTTTTGTTGAAGATGCGGACGATTGGCGAAATGAAGCATGGAATATGATGAAAATCAGAAGTGATCTCGAATTTTTTTTAATTACAAAAAGAATACATAGATTTATGCAGTGTATTCCCGATGACTGGAACGATGGTTATGATAATGTTACTATATGTTGTACTGTAGAAAATCAGCTTATGTCAGATTTCAGACTTCCGATATATAAAAAGGTCCCTGTAAAACATAAAATTATTATATGCGAACCTCTTTTAAGCAGAATTTATATTGAAGATTATTTAGATGGTATAGAGGAAGTGGTAGCAGGAGGAGAATCGGGAAGTCAAGCGAGGTTATGTGATTTTGATTGGATTATGGATTTAAGACAGCAATGTATAAGAAAAAATGTTAAGTTTATTTTTAAACAGACCGGAGCAAAATTAAAAAAAGACGGAAAAATTTATCGTATAGAAAGAAAATATCAGCATACTCAGGCTAAAAAAGCAAATATAAACTATACACCGTAAATTAAACAAAAGATGTCATTGAAAAATTTTTCAATGACATCTTTTAAACAGGAAGTTATATTTCAGCTTTTAGTATTGAGTACATTCTCATATCCACAACTTTGCCGTTTTTTACAGCGTTATTTCTCAATGTACCTTCGTATTGAAAACCCGCTTTTTCAAGCACGCGGCAAGAGCCTTTATTGTATGCAAAAGGTTCTGCAAAGATGCGGATAATATCGCTGTTTTCAAAAATATATTTACAAATTTGCTTTACAGCATCGGTTGTTATTCCTTTTCCCCAATGCTCCTGTGCTATGTAATATCCTAATTCTGCAGTTTGTCTATGTATGTTATTTTGACGAAAAACGCTGATACTTCCTATTGCTTTGTTATCTACCGTGATAGCAAAAGCAAAAATTTCATTTTCATCTGCACAAAGCATAGCGGAGATATAATTTCTTCCATCCTGTTCGGTATAAGGATATGGCAATCCGTCTCTAAGATTATCCTGTATTTTTTTATTGGAAATAGCTGCAGCTAAATCTGCCGCGTCTGAAAGTTTCCATTTTCTTATTTTACAAGTCACTGTTTCTTCTCTCCTTTGATAAAGTATCATATCCGCCAAAGGCGGCAAATACGGCTGAGTTTTCTTTCATTTTAAACTTTGGTTATAGAGATGTCAAATAACTCTTAATATTTCCGGGTATAAGTCTTTTGTTTAATTAAATTCATTTTTATATTTTATTGTCAAGGGTATTTATAACGGACTTTTAGTTTCTAACGGAAATATATTTTTTTGCATAAGGAAAAAATGATTTCGGATAGCAGCATAAAGGCATTAAAATATATGCGAGAGGTTTTGACCGAAGATCTTAAGTATATAGGATTTATAAAACATAATTTATACGAAAAAATATAACCTTTTGAGTGTATGACAAACGTCACATATAATATAATTTGCAGTTTTGTATTAAATTACAACAAGTAAAACGAAAGAATTAGAGGAAAATAAATCAAATTTATTTATTTTTATAAAAATACCATATAAAATTCCTGTAAATTATATGTGAATTTTTTATCAAAGTAACTTTACAGAGTGAGGAAAAAGTGATATTATATATGTTGAAACTTTGTGATTAAAAATTACAAAGTATATATTATTTCGCTAAAAATTGTTAACATAAATCAAGGAGGAAATAACATGGAAAGAATTAAAAAAACCATGGACGGTAATACTGCTGCGGCACATGTGTCATATGCGTTTACCGACGTCGCTGCCATCTATCCTATAACTCCGTCTTCAAATATGGCTGAAGTTACGGATAAATGGGCTGCTGAAGGAAGAAAAAATATTTTCGGACAGGAAGTTAAGGTTGTTGAAATGCAGTCTGAAGCAGGTGCTGCGGGAACAGTTCACGGTTCCCTTTCAGCTGGAGCTTTGACTACTACCTATACTGCTTCTCAGGGACTTTTGTTAATGATCCCTAATATGTATAAAATCGCAGGAGAACTTCTTCCTTGCGTAATTAATGTATCAGCTCGTGCTCTTGCGTCACATGCGCTTTCCATATTCGGTGATCATTCAGACGTTATGGCTTGCCGTCAGACCGGTTTTGCTATGCTTTGTTCAAATAATCAGCAGGAAATCATGGATCTTGGCGCTGTTGCTCATTTGAGTGCTATTTCGGGAAGAGTTCCGTTTCTTCATTTCTTTGATGGATTCAGAACTTCTCATGAAATTGCTAAGGTTGAATGCTGGGATTACGATACTCTTAAAGGTCTTGTCAATATGGATGAAGTTGACGCTTTCAGAAAACGTTCATTAAATCCTGAACATCCTATTTTAAGAGGAAGTGCACAAAATCCTGACGTATTCTTCCAGGCACGCGAAGCTTCAAATACTTATTATAATAATGTACCTTCTGTTGTTGAAGGTTATATGAACAAGATTAATGAGCTTTTGGGAACTGACTATGCTCCGTTCAATTATTACGGTGCTCCTGATGCTGAAAAGGTTATCGTAGCTATGGGTTCTGCTTGTGAAACTATAGAAGAAACTATTGATTACTTAATGGCAAAAGGAGAAAAAGTAGGCCTTATCAAAGTTAGACTTTACAGACCTTTCTCTGTTGAACATATGCTTAAAGTTATTCCTGAAACCGTTAAGAAAGTTGCTGTTCTTGACAGAACAAAAGAGCCTGGTGCTCTTGGCGAACCGCTTTATCTTGACGTTGTTTCCGCTTTGTCAAATTCAAAATTCAAAGACGCAAAAATTATCGGTGGAAGATACGGTCTTGGTTCAAAAGATACTACTCCTGCTCAGATTATTGCAGTTTATAAAGAACTTGATAAAGATAACAGCAGAAAAATGTTTACTATCGGTATCGAAGACGACGTTACAGGACTTTCTCTTGAAATTACCGAAAATCCTGAAACCGCTGCTCCGGGTACAGTTGAATGTAAATTCTGGGGTCTTGGTTCCGACGGTACAGTAGGAGCTAATAAAAACTCTATTAAAATTATCGGTGACCATACTGATAAAAATGTTCAGGCATATTTTGCTTATGATTCCAAAAAATCAGGCGGTATTACTATTTCTCACTTGAGATTCGGTGATAATAAAATTAAATCTACTTATTTTGTAAATAAAGCTGATTTCGTAGCTTGTCATAATCCGTCTTACATCGGTAAATATAAGATGGTAAACGACCTTAAAAAAGGCGGAACATTCCTTCTTAACTGCCAGTGGAGCGTAGATGAGCTTGATGAAAAGCTTCCGGCTGACGTTAAGAAATATATTGCAGATAATGATATTAATTTCTATATTATTGATGGTATAGACCTTGGTAAAAAGATTGGCCTTGGAAACAGAATCAATACGATTTTACAGTCTGCTTTCTTTAAGCTTGCAAATATAATTCCTGCTGAAGAAGCTAACAAATATATGAAAGACGCCGCAACCGCTTCTTATGGCAAAAAAGGTGAAGCTATTGTAAAAATGAACCATGACGCTATTGACGCAGGTGCTGAAAATGTTGTTAAGGTTAATTACAATAAAGAAGCTTGGTCAAAAGCTGAGGGAATTGAAAAACCCGTTAACATTGAATGTAACAGACCTGAACTTAAAAAGTTTGTTGAAAATATCTTAACTCCGGTTAATGCTCAGCAAGGAGAAAACCTTCCTGTTTCAACATTTGTTGATTATGCGGACGGTACACATCCTCAGGGAAGCGCAGCGTTTGAAAAACGTGGTATTGCAGTTGACGTTCCTGTTTGGGTAACTGAAAATTGTATCCAGTGTAACCAGTGTTCTTATGTTTGTCCTCATGCGGTTATAAGACCTTTTGCTCTTAATGAAGAAGAAGTTAAAAATGCGCCTGAAGGAATTAAAACTAAGAAAATGATTGGAAAAGGAATGGATAAATATGCATTTAATATCAGCATTTCTGTTCTTGACTGTACAGGATGCGGTTCTTGTATAAATGTTTGTCCTGCTAAGGAAAAAGCGCTTGTATTTAAGCCTCTTGCCGAACAGATTTCCGATCAGAAATACTTTAATTACAACGTGGCTAAAGTTTCCGATAAAGCAGACATATTTGATGCATTTAAACTTGATACCGTTAAAGGTTCTCAGTTTAAACAGCCGCTTCTTGAGTTCTCAGGAGCTTGTGCAGGCTGCGGCGAACCTCCTTATGCTAAGCTTGTTACTCAGCTTTTCGGTGACAGAATGTACATTGCAAATGCTACAGGATGTTCTTCAATTTGGGGAGGCTCTTCACCTTCAACTCCTTATACAGTAAATAAAAAAGGATTTGGTCCTGCTTGGGCAAACTCTTTGTTTGAAGATAACGCTGAATACGGATACGGTATGTATCTTGCTTCAAAACAGCTTCGTGACAGATTAAAGGGCAAAGTTGAAGCTTTGGTTGCTTCTTGCGGATGTGATAAGCTTGCAGCAGCGGCTGACGCTTGGAAAGCTTCTTACAATAACGGCGCAGCTAATAGAGCAG
>CAKTDK010000101.1 GCA_934541205.1 uncultured Eubacteriales bacterium | reverse complement strand
AGTACGGCATTATGTCAATTCCTACGCTTATAGTATTTAAAGACGGCACCGAATATAAAAAGCATATAGGTTTTGCCGATGAAGACAAGCTTTCTGAACTTGTTGTTTAGCGGTATATAGATTTTTATATTATATATTATATTGTCTGTTATTTAAATGTTTTTATTACTACAGTATATTTTGCTGCCATTTTTAGTAATACCGAGGAAGTTTTTAGTTACTGTTTTTTTCAAAGAGATACAGCGGAAAGCATTTATTGGTTGTTTATACTCATTTAAATGACGTGGTGAGAAAAATTTTTAGTCACCGGATTTTTTAAAATGGCAAAAAGAAAAAGATTACTGTGAATACAATAAAAATATTACAGAATTTTCTTAATGATGTACAGAGATATTTTTTAATAAAACAGGGAATAACAAAAATTTGTTATTCCCTGTTTTATTTAGCTTTTTATTCAGCTTTGAAAGTTGAACATTCAGTTTCATTTTTTTCACAAGCGTGGCATCCTTCTATACAAATAGAAGAAGCAGCACATTTCATGCTGTCGTTGTGAACACATGTAACTGCATCACATTTTACATCAAGAGATGTATCTTCTTTGCAGTAACAGACATTGTTTGAAACTTCGCCTTTTCCTTTTTCTACAAAGGAATTACAGCATGTGTCTGAAACATGCTGAGCATTTTCACCGTCTACCATAATGTCTGGACGGCAGCAGCAATCGTTTTTATTGCTTGCACAATTTGTAACATGACAGGTAAGTTTTGTCATAATATATACCTCCGGCTTTCAAAATTAGATTTTAAAAAATAGCTTTACTGCTACACTATTTATTTTTTCTTAAAAACCCAAAAATATTCAAATAAATTCAATTTATAATTATAAATAAAATACCACCCAAATTAATAAGGTGGCATTTTATTTTTTTATGTTTTTTAAATGCTCTTTTAAAACAAGGTTTATATATTGAGATAAAGACCTATAAGATTCTTCAGACAAACACTTTAAATTTTTTAAAATATCTTCATCCAATGTGATACTTATCTTTTTTTTTAATGGCCTCATAGTATAACACCTCATATATAAAATACTACAAAATTTTTTATTTTGGTAAATTTCGCCTAAAGTAGTACAAAATAGTATTTGTATTAAAAAAAGTCAGTGATTATAATATAAATGAGGTGGCTTCTATGGAGTTATGTAAAGAAATACTTATAAGACTTTTAGAAAATCAAAATGTTCAAATAACATTTCCGGCTTTTGAAAAAGAGATTTCAAAAGCAATTGAGAAAGAATGTTATAAAATGCTCAATGAAATCAGAGATATTATAAGAGATAATTCTTTGAATGATGAAGACTGTTTTTTAAAAATAGAAGAAATAGTCTGTCTTTTTGAAAAAAATAAAATAGACTTCGGAATAAGACACGATTTTGGTTAAAAGGTTATATTTTCAAAAATTCCGCTGCAAGCTTTTGCAATATCAAAAGGAGAAGCTTCTATTTGAAATCCTATTTTCCCTCCGCTTACAAAAATAGCGTCAAAGTTTTTTGCAGAAGTATCAAATACTGTTTTATACAGTTTTTTCATTCCTATAGGCGAGCATCCTCCGCGTATATATCCTGTGACTTTATTTATTTCAGAAACTTTTATCATTTCAACATTTTTTTCATTAACAGACTTTGCAGCTTTTTTTAAATTAAGCTCTTTTTCCACGGGAATTACAAAGATGTAATAATTTTTGCTGTGCCCTTGAGTAACAAGGGTTTTGAAAACCGTATTTGGATTTTCTTTCATTTTGTCTGCGACGGAAATTCCGTCAATATGTCCGTCTTTTGTATCATAACAATGTATTTTGTATGAAATTTTTTCTTTTTCAAGTATACGCATAGCGTTTGTTTTCTTTTCCGCCAAAATTATACCTCTTAAAATTACATAAATATAAAATTTGAATAAACACTGTTTTCGGGGGTTGCGTTTTTGATAATTTCAGCGTTTACTGTTTTTTTATAAAACTGCTGCGCATCATTTACCCAGCCGATTATTGCATAACCGTATCCGTATTCTTTCATAGCGTTTAAAGTTCTTATTAACAAAGCTTTACCAATATTTTTATTTCTATGAGAAGAAAGCACGCCCATAGGTCCGAAAAATCCTTTAGCGGCAGCGTCATAACATGCAAAACCGAGTATTTTTCCGTTTTGAACTGCTACAAAGCATTTGCTGACGTCCTGCATAAGAGAATGTTCTGCTTCAAAAGCCCAGTTGTTATTAAAATTTTCTTTTATAAAAGATAAAATTAAATCTTTATCTCCTATAAAAGCGCGCTTTATTTTTATATCCGGATTTATTTCATAATTTGGAAGATTTGTCAGATTAACTATCATATCAGAACCTTTTAACATATTTATTTCCCCTATAAATAAAATTATATCTGAATTATAGCAAATAACTGTCCGAAAATCAATTTAATGATTTCGGACAGTTATTTTTATCTGTTTAAAATATATATTCCCAAATTGAGATATCCGGCGAAAATGAGCCATAATATATAAGGAATTTGAAGATAAGCGGCCGTTTTATTGATTTTATAGAATTTTATATACATAATGATAACAAGAATAAAAAGTATAACAAGCCATATAAAAGCAAATAAATATTGCTGAAAGTTAAAGAATATTAAAGGCCATATAAAATTAAAAACAAGCTGAAGGGTATATATATTCAAAGCTTCTTTTCTGTATTTTGAAGTACTCATAAAAATTAAATAAGAGGATATACCCATAAGAATATATAAAACTGTCCAGACTATAGGAAATAAAAATCCCGGGGGAGCCAAAGGCGGTTTGTCAATTTGTTTAAACTGTTCCATTGAGGAAGATGTCAATATGCCGGAAACCGTGCCTATGATAAGAGGAATAATTAGAGATATTAAAAGGACTTTAAAGTTAATTTTTTTATTTTTTATAATACTGTTCATAAGAGACACCTCGTTAAAAATAAAAGTTAAAAATATATCAATAAATATAAATTTTTTTAAAAATAAGCTTTCTCTTCTGAAATATCATTCAGAGGTAGCAAAATGACCAAAGAATCTTATTGATGAATAATGAGATTCCTCCCTGTGTTTCCAAATGACAGTGCGGTGATTCGGGTAAATGTACTGTAATTCGGAGAGGCAAAGACTCGAAGAATCTGTTAAACATTAAAGATAAGATTCATCACTAATATTCGGAACGGCATTATTATGTTTTCATCCAGAAGGAGTGGGAACGACTGAAAAATCTTTTGATCTGTAATATTTTATGGATAAAATTTTTTATTATTACAAAATGTACAAAAAAACTGTCCGTTTTTTAAAACGGACAGTTTTAGGTTATTCGACGGATTTTAAAGAAGATACCATGTCGATTTTTTTCAGTTTTCGATAAATTACCAAATTTACTATAATATAAAAAGCCATAGTGAGAAGAAATGCCCATAAATAGCTTAAAGGATTAATTGTACGTCCGAACATTACCATGTCTACCTCTACTGTTTTTATTACAAAACGGTGAAGGAATATTCCTCCTATCATTCCGAAAAACGTGCCCATTAGTGTAAGCAGTGCCGTTTCGCGGTAAATATATGATGAAACCTCTTTGTCATAGAAACCAAGTACCTTAATGGTGGCAAGCTCTCTCTGACGTTCTGTTACATTTATATTTGTCAAATTATAAAGCACAATAAAAGCAAGCATTCCCGCGGCAAAAGTAAGTATCACTATTACAAGATCAAGAGTTCTTATCATATCCTGAAAATAATCTACAATACTGTTTGTAAAGCTTACGGTGTTTACCATATCGGTGTTTTGAAGAATATCTGATAACATTTTTTCATTTTCTTCTCCGGATATGGGAGTTTTACAGAAGTTTGTTTTAAAATCCACGTTTTCTTTAAAAACTTCAGGCGCTATATAAATATAACTGTTTATATAATTTTCACATATTCCCGTTATTTTATATGAGCTTCTTGTTTTATCCGAGTTTTCAATTTCTACGGTATCTCCTACGGAAAGATTTAACTCTGACGCTATTTTTTCTGTAATTACAACGCTGTTTTCATCAAATTCAACGTCTTTTTGACCAATTCTTTCTTTAATATTTATAAAATTCTTTAACTTGTCGGCGTCTTTTGGAACAACAACGTAAATATCGTTTTTTGAAGAATTTTTATATAACGAAGAAATTTTTTGATATACGGGAAGATAATCTTCTATATATTCATCGTTTTCCATAACTGATAAAAGTTCTCCGGTTATTTCTTCTTCCTTAGTATCTACGGTAAGAGTATATTTATTTATTTTTTCAAATTGGTTGGGTACGATTACGGCTATAGAATCCCTAAGCCCGAAAGCTGTAAGAAGAAGGGAGGTACAGCCTGCTATGCCTATAATTGTCATAAGCATACGCTTTTTGTATCTGAAAATATTTCTTGCGGTTACTTTATGAGTAAATTTCATTCTTGACCATAAAGGAGTTATTTTTTCAAGCATAATACGTTTGCCTTTTTTAGGAGCTTTTGGCTGCATAAGCTTTGCCGGAGATTCTTTTAATGTATCCCAACTTGCCCATAAAGTTGCGCTTAATGTGGCAAATACGCTTAAAATACATGATAATAATGCATAAGGAATACTGAAGTCGAATGAAGCATCAGGAGCCTCATACATTATGCGGTAAGCATTCCAGACTATATTCGGCAGCGTTAAAAAGCCCAAAAATACTCCGGCTATACTTCCCAAAATACTTGATGAAGCGGCGTAAATAATATATTTGGACATTATTTTTCCTTTTGAGTATCCCAGCGCTTTATATGTACCTATCAGAGTTCTTTCTTCTTCAACCATTCTTGTCATTGTGGTAAGAGCTACTAAAGCTGCTACAAGGAAGAAAATAATTGGAAAAACAGTGGCTATGCTGTCCATTCTGTCGCTGTCCTGAGATATGCTGACAAACCCTGTATTTGCATTTCTGTCAAGGACGTACCATTCGGGTTCTTTTATATCAGACAGTTTTTGTTTATTTTCATCTATTTCTTTTTGACCGTTTTCTATTTTTTGAAACGCTTCTTCTTTTTGAGTATTATATTCTTTTTCACTTTGACGGATTTTATTTTCAGCGGCTTTTAACTGAGCTTCTCCTTCTGATATTTTATCTTTTGCGTCACTTAGCTGTTTTTCGGCATTTTCCAGTTCTTTAATTCCAGCAGATTTTTCAGCTTCAAGCGTTTGTTTTCCTTGATTTAAAACAGAGATGTTCGCAGATAATTCTTTTTCTCCTTTTTCAAGTTCTATCATACCATTTTGATAATTTACCGCCATAATGCTGTATTGATATTCAAGATTTGTAACGTCTTGTCCCATACTTTGCATTTGCTTTATGGTTTTTGAAAGCTCTTCCATTTGATATTTTAAATTTTCAAGCTGCTTTTTTGAATTTTCAAGCTGGATTTTTCCTTGGTTTAAAAGCTCTTCATTTTCATTAAGTTTATTTTCGGCTTCTTTTATTTTTTTGTCAAATTCAGCTTTGTTTTTTTCAAGCTCTGAAATACCTTTTTCATATTCTTTTTTGCTGTTAGCTAATTTTTTTTGATTTTGAGAAATTTCATATTTTCCGTTTTGTATCTGATTATAAGCGTCGTCAAATTTTTTGACTGCTTCGTTTTTTTGAGTATTAAGTTCATTTTGGGCGTCTGCAAGTTCCGTTGACGCTTCATTTACAACTTCTTCATAACGTATTTTTGTTCTGTCTTTTGCGATTTTTTCAATAGAATTTTGAACATCGTCTATTTTTTTTTCATATTTATCGGAAAAAGGAGAAAGTTCCTTTGCACCTTTTACGGTGGTATATACTTCGGTGTAATATTTTTGGGAAAAATCGTCGTCTTTTATAAACATGTAAAGATCTACTTTGCCGCTTCCTATATTTGAAGAACCGTAAGAAAAGGTAAGATAATACGGAGTTCTGACAGTACCGACTATTTTATACTTGGTTGTTTTTAAATTATCCTTTAAAGTTCCGTCTTTGTCTTCTATTGTTATGGTGCTTCCTATTTCAAGATCTTCACTTGCAAGTTTGTTATGGTTTATAACACATTCTCCTGTAGTTTCGGGAAGACGTCCTGTTAAAAGCTCGACTTTATTAATATCGTCGGATAACGCATGAACACGGATAACATTATCCTTGTTATTGATTTTTGAAATAACGTCGGTTGTATAAGTAGCAAGTATATTTTCAACATTTTCAACGTTTTGTATACTTTTTATATCGTCATCGGTAAAACCCATTGTAGAAATAAGCTGTATATCATAAGTATTATAATCGTCGTAATATTTGTCAACGGTTTTTTTCATAACAGGAGCGCTGTTTCTAAGCCCGGCAAAAAATCCGGCGCCTAGGGCTACTATTGCAAAAATGGCAAGATATCTGCTTATTGAACCTGTTATGGATCTTTTGATTTCTTTAGAAAAAGATTTTTTCATAAGACCACCTTCTTACCATTCAATTTCCATAGCGTCCATAGGATTATCGTTTGTATACATTTCTGTTACCTTGCCGCTTTTTATTCTGATAACTCTGTCGGCCAGAGCGGTAAAAGCTTGATTGTGAGTTGTTACAACAACGGTGTTTCGTG
>CAKTDK010000100.1 GCA_934541205.1 uncultured Eubacteriales bacterium | reverse complement strand
ATATCGGACTTCCCAAGCTTTCAGGTTATAGTCTAAGAATAAGGGATTTATGGAACAAAAAAGATTTGGGTAATTTTAAAGAGCATTTCGGACAATGGCTGGAACCTCATGATTGTATGATGCTGAGAGCAAGGCTTGTAAAAGATGAGTAAATGTATAAAATGCAGCTGTCTATTATCCTCAGATGATATCGGACTTCATAAAAAGCTTATAAACAGGGGAGCAAAGGAATTTTTATGCAAAAAATGTTTGGCAGAGCATTTTAAATGTGATATTAAACTTCTGGATGAAAAAATTAAACAGTTTAAAGAAAGCGGATGCGTATTGTTTTTTAAAACTAAACCTGATTAATCAGGTTTAGTTTTATTTTTATAACTTGTTGAAATTTCACACATTTTATAATATAATTAATTAGATTGTATATTTTAGTTTTAGGAGAGTTATAAATATGTTTACTTTTAAAGGCGGAATACATCCTGCCGGAAATAAAAAACTTACTAAAGATAAAGATATTGATGAAATAAAAGAATATCCCGAATTTATGATTTTTCCACTTTTGCAGCATATAGGAGCCGTATGTGAACCTATAGTGAAAAAAGGAGATGAAGTTAAGGTCGGTCAAAAACTGTCCGGTTGTAAAGGAGGGCTTTTTGCCAACATATATTCTTCTGTTTCGGGAACAGTAAGTTCCATTGAACCCTGGGATCATCCTTCCGGAAGAAAAGTAATGTCGGTTATTATAAAAAATGATTATAAATATGAAGTTTCAGAAAATATAAAACCTTATGAAAAGCCTATTGAACAGTTAACTTCCGAAGATGTTGAAAATATCGCTTTTAACGCAGGAATTGTAGGCATGGGCGGTGCGGGTTTTCCGACTCATATAAAAATTTCAAGCTGCAGTAAAGCAAAAATAGATACTTTGATAATAAACGGCGCCGAATGCGAACCTTATATTACTTCTGATTACAGAAGAATGCTTGAGTGTCCCGAAAGAATTATTGAAGGTATAAAAATTTTAATGCAGGCTTTTAAATTAAATGAGGCATATTTAGGCATTGAAGATAATAAAAAGGATGCTATAGAATTTTTAACTCAAAAATGCAAAGGTACAAATATTAAAGTAATATCTTTAAAAACAAAATATCCTCAAGGCGGAGAAAAACAGCTTATATATGCCGTTACCAAAAGAGAAGTACCGGTTGGAAAACTTCCAATGGATGCAGGCTGCGGAGTATTTAATATTGATACTTGTATTTGTTTAAGCAACGCGTATTGTACCGGTATGCCTGTTATTGAAAGAGTAATAACCGTGTCCGGTGATTTAATAAATAATCCTTCAAACGTTCTATGTAAAATGGGAACTCCTTTTTCACATATAATTGAATATTGCGGAGGATTAAAAAAAGAACCTGATAAAATAATAATGGGGGGACCTATGATGGGAAATTGTCAGTACAGTATTGACACCCCTGTTGTAAAAACTACTTCTTCCATTTTGTTCATGTCTGAAAAGAAAGGATTAAAAAAAGAAGTAACTACAAATTGTATCAGATGCGGAAGATGTTCTGCTTCTTGTCCTATGTTTTTAATGCCTAATTTTATCAATCAGTTTGAAAAGAAAGACGATGTTGAAATGCTAAAAAAATTAAATGTTTTAAACTGTATTGAATGCGGTACGTGCGCATATAAATGCCCGGCAAAAATACCTCTTGTTCAGGTAATTAAAAATGCAAAATCTTTGGTTATTAAGGAGAGTAGAAAAAATGGTTAATAAAAAAATGGTGCTTACTGCTGCTCCTCATATAAAATCCGAAATGTCTACAAGAGGAGTAATGCTTGATGTTATTATTGCATTGTTTCCGGCATTTTGCTGGTCTGTAGTTGCTTACGGAAGAAATTCTTTTGTTCTTGTTTTTACCGGAATTATTTCCTGTGTTTTGTTTGAATATTTATTTTGTCTTATAACAAAAAAGAAAAATACTATAGGGGACTGCTCAGCTATAGTTACCGGCATACTTTTGGCATTTAATCTGCCTGATCAAACGCCTTTGTGGATGGTTGTTATAGGATCATTTTTCGCAATAGTGGTAGTAAAACAGATATTCGGAGGGCTTGGACAAAACTTTATGAATCCGGCGCTTGCTGCCCGTGCATTTTTATTTTCATGGCCTTCTGAAATGACTACTTTTACAAAGCCTTTTTCAAACGGTATTGACGCAGTTACTACTGCAACACCTCTATCATTTTTGAAAAACGGAGAACTTCCGGAACAATCTGTCCGTGATATGTTTATGGGAGTAAAAGCAGGATGTATAGGCGAAATATCAGCTGTACTTTTAATACTGGGAGGAATATATCTTTTAATAAGAAAGGTTATCACCTGGCATATTCCTGTAGCTTACATAGGAACTGTAGCTTTAATTACTTTTTTCTTTCCTAAAACTTCAGATGGTATGGAGTTTATGCTTTACAGCATTTTTTCCGGCGGATTAATGCTGGGTGCGATTTTTATGGCAACAGATTATGTAACAAGTCCTGTTTCAAATAAGGGAAAAGTAATTTTTGGTATAGGCTGCGGCTTACTGACAGTGTTTATAAGATATTTTGGAGGATATCCTGAAGGAGTATCATATTCTATTTTATTGATGAATGCTTGTGTATGGATGATAGATAAAAAGTTTATTCCAAGACCTTTTGGTACACCGAAAAAAACATATAAATTTTTGAAAGTCGGCGGAGGTAATAAAAATGAAGAAAAATAACATTTTACCTATGCTGATGCCGGCAATTGTGCTTACGTCTATTTCTGTTATTATTGCCGGAATTTTAGCAATTACAAATAATTTTACAGCACCCGTAATAGCAAAAAATTCAGAAAAAGCAACTAATGATGCGCTTTCTGTAGTAGTTCCTTCAGCTTTGGAATTTAAGATAGTTGAAAAAGATGAAGAAAGTACAAATGAAAATGATATTTACATAGCTTATTCAGATGACGGAAAGGAAGCAGGATATGCAGTATCTGTTTCTCCGTTGGGCTTTGGAGGAAATATTGATATTATAGTAGGATTTTCTCTTGATAAAACCATTACCGGAGTTGAAATTGTAAATTCTTCTGAAACTCCGGGACTTGGTTCAAAAGCTTCGGATAAAGAATTTAAAGAACAGTTTTTGGATAAAAAACCGCCTTTAAATGTGGTAAAAAATGAAAAGCCGGGAGAAAATACCATTTCTGCAATAAGCGGAGCAACAATAACTTCAAAGGCTGTAACAAGCGGTATCAATACTGCTATGACAGAGCTTAATAATTATTTGGGAGGGGTTAACGGATGAAAAACAAAGTAAGTTTATTTAAAGTTTTTAAATCTCAAGCCATAGATAATAACCCTACCTTTATACAGCTTTTGGGAATGTGTCCGACTCTTGCGGTTACAACGTCGGTTTTTAACGGACTTGGTATGGGACTTGCAGCCACTTGCGTTTTGATCTGTTCTAATCTTTTTATATCTCTGCTTAGAAAATTTATTCCCAAACAAGTACGAATTGCCGCATATATTATAGTAATTGCAGGTTTTGTAACGCTGATTGACCTTTGTATAAAAGCTTATTTACCTTCTCTTTCAAAGTCTTTGGGGCTTTTTATACCGCTAATCGTAGTAAACTGTATAATTCTTGCAAGAGCGGAAGCTTTTGCATCGAAAAATTCTCCTATTCCTTCAATGATAGACGGTCTTGGCACAGGACTTGGATTTACGGGCGCTCTTGTAATTATATCTTCTGTCAGAGAAATTTTAGGCGCAGGTACTTTCTGCGGAATAAAATTATTTCCGGATTCTTATGAGCCGGCATTAATGTTTATATTGCCGGCAGGCGGATTTTTAACTTTAGGATTTCTTATAGCATTTGTCCAATACCTTATGAATAAAAAGAAGGGAGAGGATAAATAATGCTTGGACAATTATTAACTTTATCTGTCAGCGCTATTTTAATAGAAAATTTTGTTTTGGTTAAATTTTTAGGAATTTGTCCTTTTATGGGTGTGTCTAAAAAAACCGAAACAGCTGTAGGTATGGGGTTGGCAGTTACTTTTATTATGACGATTGCTTCTGCAATTACCTGGCTTCTTAACACTTTTGTTTTAATTCCTTTTAAGCTTGATTATTTGCAGACTATCGCTTTTATTCTTGTAATTGCTTCTCTTGTTCAATTTGTTGAAATGGTGCTTCAAAAAATGATGCCTTCGTTATACAGTGCTTTGGGAATTTATCTTCCTCTTATAACTACAAATTGCGCTGTTTTGGGAGTTGCTTTGTTAAATGTTCAAAATCAATATAATTTCTTATTTTCTGTTGTTTACGGATTTTCGGCGGCAGTAGGTTTTATGCTTGCCATTGTTTTATTTTCGGCAGTCAGAGAAAGACTTGAACATTCCAATATACCGAAATCTTTTAAAGGTTTTCCGAGCGCTTTAATTGCCGCTGCTCTTTTATCAATAGCATTTATGGGATTTCAGGGACTTAAGTTACCATTTTAAAAGGAGTTAACAAAAATGATAAATATTATATTAGCTATAGCATCACTTGGTATCTTGGGTATAGTTTTTGGATTAATTCTTGCATTTGCGTCAAAAATATTTGCAGTAAAAACAGATGAAAGACTTGAAAAAATAGTTGACGTTCTTCCGAATGCAAACTGTGGAGGATGCGGTTATACAGGATGCAGCGCATTTGCAGCAGCTGTTGTTGAAGGAAAGGCAAAAGTTAACGGATGTCCGGTAGGAGGAGAAATAGTTTCAAAAAAAGTAGGAGAGATTATGGGAGTTTCCGGAGAGGAACCTGTAAGATTTCGTGCTGTAGTAAATTGTTGCGGTGAAAATGACAAGGCTTCAAGAAAATTTATATATAACGGAGTGATGGATTGCCACAGTGCAATGCAAATAGGCGGCGGAGAAAAAGAATGCCCTTACGGATGTCTTGGATACGGTGATTGTTTAAAAGCCTGCAAATTTGGAGCGATTTCTATTGAATATAATGTTGCAAAGATAGACCCTGATAAATGTGTTGCTTGCGGTATGTGTAAAGATGCCTGTCCTAAAGGAATAATATCTTTAATTCCTTATGATGAAGATTTTTGGGTGCTTTGCGCTTCAAAAGATAAAGGCATAGTTACAAAAAATTATTGCAAACTAGGCTGCATAGGCTGTAAAATATGTGAAAAATCATGTCCTTCCGGCGCAATAACAGTAGACGGTTCGCTTGCTAAGATAGATTATGAAAAATGTACAAAATGCGGTACTTGTTATGAAAAATGTCCGCGAAATGTTATTGTTAATTATAAACTGTTAGATAAGGAATGAGTTTATTATGAGAAAAAGAAACAGATTAAATCTTAATAAAATCTCCAGAAGAAAACAAAGGCAAAAAAGAAAAAAGCTATATACATTTTTAAAAGTTGCAGGGATAGCTTTCGGACTTTTAATAGTGCTGTATTTAGGATATTTTACTGCAGGAGTGGTTTATAAAAAAATGACTAATAATACTGTTACTCCTGAAAATATTACTTCCGAGGGCGGTACTGTTACAGCAACGCCTGAAGATAAAATGAAAAATGTAAAAACTGTTTCTTTATATATACCTTCTCAAAAAATAACAGACGGACAGTATTTAAATATAATTTCAGATGCAAAATCAAAAGGTTTTAATAATATTATTTTAGAAATAAAAGATTCAGAGGGAAATATATATTTTGAAACTTCAAATGAAACTGCTTTAAACAGCGGAGCTGTAAGCAGTAAAGCTGTTGATTTGAATGAAATCGAAAAAAATGTTAAAAATTTAGGAATGACATTGTCTGTAAAGTTATGCGCCTTTAAAGATAATATTATGCCGTCATATGTTCAAAAAGCCGCAGTATGCATTAATGAAGGTACAACTTGGCTTGATTCAAATTATAAAAGATGGATTAATCCCTATTCGGTGGAAGGAACAGAATACATTTCTTCGCTTTGCAGTGAGATTTCTTCAAAATATAAAGTTTCGGAAATTATTTTGTCAAATGTTTCTTTTGTTTCAAATGGAAAAACTTATTTGATAAACTATGAAAAAACACCTCAGGCTATTTCAAAAGAGGATACGCTTGTAAACTTTGTGAAATCAGTTAAAAAAGGCTTGAACGGAGACATAAAGCTTGGAATTATTGAAGACGGGTATTATTTATATAATAATTTTACAGATGAAAAAAGCGGTTTAAGTAAGAAAGTTATGTTATCCGGCGATATTTGTTATCCTTTTTTAAATCCTTCTTTAGTTCAAAGCCATACTCCTATTGTTACAGGGGAAATAAATATAAACAATGCAGAAGAAAATTTATATAATACAGTATACCAGCTTTATAAAAGCTGTGTAAAAAACAATAATACCCAATGTTATATAAAGCCTGTTATTCAAGGTTTTAATCTTAACAGCAGAAATTTAACGGCAGATGATATACAAAATCAAGTTAAAGCATTAAAAGACAACAATCAAGAGTATTATGTAGTTTATTCTATCGACGGGAATATAAATTTTGGTCTTTTTAAATAGAATGGAGAAGTCTTATGAAATTACAAAATAATAAAAAATATACTCAGATTGCGTTATATGCTTTTTTAACTGCGGCGGCAATAATCGTATTTACAATTTTTGCTGTAAATTATAACGATCTTGTAGGA
>CAKTDK010000099.1 GCA_934541205.1 uncultured Eubacteriales bacterium | reverse complement strand
AAATAATATATTGTCAGGGTTAATGGTTTTGCTTTAATCGGCGAATTAATAGGGAACACGGTGAAAATCCGTGACAGCCCCCGCTACTGTAATTTTGACCAAAGCAAATTTTTGCCACTGAGACTTTTTAGTTTCGGGAAGGTTTTTGCAAGTAGGATGAAAAAAAGTCAGGAGACCTGCCATTTACTTTTACACGGGTTCTTTCGGAGGGAAAGAAAAGATGTATCAAAACTATGCTTTAGAAAATGCTGTCGTTCTAAAGCTTTATTTTGTTATACTTTTTTATTCCTTTAAAAAACTCGTACAGAAATCTTATCGGGAAGGATAAGACAAAACACGGTTTTTAAAATACAGATTTTGAAAAACCGTAAGGACAAGAGTAAAAAACTCTTAGGAAAGGAATAAAAAATATGAAAAAAGTATTAGCATTGTTCTTGAGCTTTGCAGCGGCGATAACATTTGTTATTCCCGCTTTGGCTGAAGAAAACCAAGTTACGCAGGCTCAGATAAAATCTTCTATTGAAGATATTATCAATTTTAGAAAAGGGGAAAATGATAAAATTATAACAGAAGATATTTTATCAAATATAATGACCTCGGGAACCAATTGGCTTATAATCGGCCTTGCTAGAAACAGATATGAGGAAGATTATGACGCATATATTTCAGCATTAAAGACAGCAGTGGAAGAAAAATATAACAGTGATCCGGATAATAAGCTAGGTCAGCCTACAGATTTTGCAAAAGTGATTTTAACTGCGGGAGCTGTAGGATATGACGCATCAAATTTCGGAAAAGACAGCAGCGGAAATGTTATAAATTTATTATCAGATGGAATATATAATAATGCAAAACTTGAAAATCAGGGGCTCAATGGACTGGTATACGGACTTTTGGCTCTTGACAGCAAAGATTATGAAATTCCTGAAGGAGCTTTATACACAAGAGAAAGTATAATTTCAAAAATACTTTCAAATCAGACTTCAGACGGAGGATTTGCTTATTTCGGAGATGAAGCGGACCCTGATATGACGGCTATGACTTTACAGGCTCTTGCAAAATATTATTATGATGAAAAAACCTATACTTATGATTATAAAGGCGAAAGCGTAACAAAATCTGTAAAAGATGTTTTTGACCAAGGCTTAGAGGTTTTATCAAATATTCAAAATTCTCAGGGCGGATTTACTTCATGGGGGTATACAAGCTCAGCTTCCGCAGCGCAGGTAATCCTTGCGGTATCTTCTATTGGAATTGACGTTCAAAAGTATGAACCTTTGATAAAAAACGGAAATTCTTTAATGGATTTTCTTATGACATTCAAATGCGCGGATGGAGGGTTTGCAAATACTGTGACTTCGGGAGAAGAACCTCAGTCCAATGCTGCGATTACAGACCAGATTCTTTATACCTTGGTAGGATATGAAAGAATGATAAACGGACAGAGAAATCTTTATGATTATAACGAAGAAACCGATAAAACTAAATTTGTTATTGAATGTGACGGAAATGAATACATACTTCCTTTTAATGCACAAACATCGGAATATAATTTGGAGCTTCCATCGGATGCAAAAAATATAAAATTTAAAAATATTCCTTCAAATTCCTATGACAAAGTAAATATAGGCATTGGTGAAGAAATTGAAATAAAAGACAGTATAGATTTAAATTTTGTTTCAAGAACGGGAGATATAAGAAATTATAAGATTAATATTTCGCTGTCCGATACAGCGGCAATAAAATCTCTTATTGATAAAATTGATTCTTTGCCTTCTAAAATTTCTTTAAATGACAAAGACAATATAGAAAAGCTTTTAAGCCAGTATAATTTATTGTCGTCTTCCGATAAAGAAAAAGTAACAAATATAGAAAAGCTTAATTTGGCAAAAACAGAATTAGACAAGCTTTTGGAAGACCAAAAAATAGAAACAGAAAAGCAGCAAAATGAAATAAAAGAGGAAATTGAAAAGCTTTATAACGAATATACTGTAAACGATTTGTCAAAAATATCTATTCTTTCCGATAAACTTTCTAAAATGGGAGATTTTGCAGATAAAAAAGCGTTGGAAGAAAAACTCTTATTTATGAAAAACGATATTGAATCAAAAATAAAAAAGGCCCAGGATTTAAACGAAAGAATATGGAATGAAATAGATCCTATGAATATTACTTTAAAAGATAAAGAAAAAATTCTTGCATTTGAAAAAGAATATAATGAGCTTGATGCGGATGTAAGAGACAGAGTAACAAATTATCAGGATATAATTGACGCAAAAAAAGTTATTGAGGAACTTGAAAAACAGGCTTTAAGTAATGAAAGTGAAGAAAATAATAAAAATGAATCTTCAAGCGAATTAGAAAACAGTTCTCAAAACGAAACGGTGAATACCGGAGATAATATAAATTTTGCGTTTATGATCTCTTTGATGATAATTTCTTTATTTGGAATGGCTTATTTTAAAAAGGTGAAATAATGAAAAAAATATCAGGCATTTTAATTGTCTTAGTATTAGCATTAAGTATTTTTACAGGATGCGGAAAAACAGAGGATATAAAATCTCCAACTTATGAAAATAATATTTTTTCTGAAAAAACTTCGGAAAATGCTGTAACAAAAGAGATACAAAGTTCTGAAGAAGATTTACCGTCTGTTGAAAAGGATGATAAAAATCTTTCGGAAAATAATCAGACGTCTCAAAATTTTACGCAAGGAAAAACTGATAATTCACAAAGCAGTAATTCCGATAATAAAGATTCACAGCAAGATAGTAATTCTGATAATAAAAATTCACAGCAAAACAGCAATGCCGATGACAAAACCGTTCAGGATAAAGACCAAAAATTGTATTGTACTGTTTTAATAGATTGCAGCACAATATTTGATAACATGGATTTATTTGATAAAAATAAAATATCCATATTGCCAAAAGACGGTATTATATTAAATATCAAAGCAGAGTATAAAGAAGGCGATACTGTCTTTGACGTTTTAGTCAGAGAAGCAAGAAGACATCGAATTCATATAGAATACGGGCTTGACGGATACGTAAAAGGAATTGCAAATATATATGAAAAAGACTGCGGCGGTTCGTCAGGCTGGAATTACAGTGTAAACGGAAAATTTCCTTCTCGTTCATGTAAAGATATTAAGGTATCAGAAAACGACGTTATAAAATGGCTGTTTACTTGTGATTATGGAAAAGATATAGGAGATACTTATTATTCATAAATAAAAAAAGAGCGTTAAACAACGCTCTTTTTTTATAAATTTAATGTGATTATATTTGATTAATTTATTATCAATATTTTACTTTGTATAGTAAAAAAATTTGTAATATATTAAACTTTAAGTAGTTTAAAAGTAAAGGAGAAAAGATATGAAAAAATTACTTATATTATTGCTTACAGCAGTAATAATTTTCACTTCTTTGCCGGTTTATGTTTTTGGGGCAAAGGGTGAAAATCCGGGCTATGAAACAGTTGGATTTGTAAAAAATCAAAAGGAAGTCACTGTTGAAGGAGAAATAGATATTTCAAATTGGCCTTCGTTTATTCCTCTTTCCATAAATGATAACGGAAGCAGTTATTCTATGATGTGGGATGATGATGGATATTATTTTGCATTCAGATTAAATGATAAAACCGTTGAAAATGATGTTAATTTATGGTGGAACGGAAAAAATGACGGCTTGTATATGATGATATCTCCTTTTGGAGAAAATCATGCAAATGCGTCAGGTGCAGACAGCGAATATGCTGCAAGAATTAATATATGCAGAAGTACTTCGGGATGGGATATAATTTTAGGAGGACTTGGCTCAAAAGTTAAGGAATCTCTTAAAGATAAAATAAAAGTCGGAGAACATATCAATTCTGATCTTACTGTAGAACTTAAAATATTTATACCTAAAGAATTTTTCGGTATTGAAAAAATGCCTGAATCTGATACAGGAGTAAGTTTTGCATATACTTTTGCTTATCAAGACGGAAACTTTGAGCCTTGGCAGATGAATGTTTCTAATAACGGACTTTATTCCTGGCAAAATCAGTTTACCGAATATATAAGCTATCAGGCAAAAAAATCAGATAAATCTATGCTGAAAAAACTGATTGATAAAGCAAAATATATGGATATAGCAGATTATGCGTATTCCGGATATATGAATGTTCAAAATCAGCTTCCAAAGGCGGTTTCGGTTTATAATAATGAAAATGCTGATCAGGTTGAAGTCGATAATGCATGTGCTGTAATGAAAGGGGCGTTTGATATGCTTGTTCCTTCAGGAATAACAGAAGAACAAAGACCTCTTGAGATTTTGTTTTTGGGAAACAGCTTAACTTATACGGCACTGCTTCCTTATATGTTTAAAAATGTAGCAAAGGAAATGGGAAAGGAAATTAATTATAATGAATATATAATTCCTGCTACAGATCTTCAGACTATTTATTCTCAGATAGGTTCAAAAGAGTATTTCAAAGATTTTGATATAGTTGTTTTGCAGGAAACAGTCGGTGGAATGCCCGATACTACTGCATACAGTCATTTTATTGAAAATCTTACGGATGATATAAAATCCGTTGGAGCTGTTCCTGTTTTTTATATGACTTACGGCTCTGCCGATACAAATACTCTTTGTTCATCCGATATTACATATAATGTAGCTTTCGGATATGAAAAATTCAGCCGTATGTTTAATACGGCAGTTACTCCGAGCGGCTATTGTTATTATGATGTAAATACCAATCCTTCTCATAAAGACGTATATATGATATCGGCGGACGACAGGTATCATCCTACAACCGTGGGAGGACTTGTAACTGCAATGAGTTTATATAGTACTATATTCAAAGAAAAGCCCCAGGATTGTTTTGATTTTATTACTTATGATATTTACAGTGGTTCAAAAGCTGAAGTATATACTCAGTTTGACTATTTCAGAAGAAAATACACTGAAGAAGAATTTACACAAAAATTTAACGATATAGCAGATATAGTTTGGAACAGAGTAAATTCAAAGGAAAACTATTTTATTGATGAAGATTTTTCAAAGCTTTGCAGTTTTAAAAGAAATGATTTTAACATAAAGGATACTTTCTCTGTCGCAGGTAAAAAAACAAAAAATGCCGTTTATACAAGCAGAAAATTATATAGTAAAGCTCCGGTAAATTTTTCATTTTGGAATGAATTTAAAGAATTTTCTCAGCAAAATTCTCTTTGCGGTAAAAATTATTATTCTGCTATGTATGGTGATGGAGGTATATATTTATCCCTTCGTACTGCGGACAACTCCTCAAATAAACATTTAAACGGCAAATTTGCTATTGAAAATTCCTGGATACCTGCGGGAGATATGCTCTGGTTTAGAGTGCAGGCGTTAAAAGGCGGCCCGTCATTGCTTCTTACAGCGTATAGGCTGGGAGAAGAAGATTGGATAGTCTATGACGAGAATAACAAAGAGTATAAAAATATAGTAATAAACTCTGTGTTAAATGAATTTGGAACATATGATATTAATATATTATTGCCTTGGAACTGTTTTGGCCTTTCTAAGGCTCCTGATGCCGACGGAAATAATTCTTTTGGAATTTCATTGAGATATGCTGACGGTTCTGACGTAGATGTTCCGGAAGTGGCAACAAGAAAACATCGTTTCAGTTTTACTGACGGTAATAATATGATGGCAGAATATGCTCTTACAAGATTTGTATATGAAAAATACGAAGATGCTTCTGAAAACGGAGTAGATAAATACGATCTTGAAAAAGCTATTGCAGCATCCAAAAATATTGAAGAAAAAAGATACTGCAAGGAAAGTTATTCTGCTTTAAAAATTGCTTTAGATAAAGCTGTTACTGTATACAATAATAATTTAGCGTCGCAAAGTGAAGTTGATAAAGCAAAAGATGATCTTAACACAGCTTTTGACAGTTTAATACCTTATGTTGAAAAAGAATTCTTGAGAAATATAGTTGAAACAGCGTCAATACTTGAAAAGGAAAATTATAGCGAAGAAAGTTTTTTGGTTTTTGAAAATGCTTTAAAAGAGGCAAAAGAGGTTTTAAATGATACAAAAGCTACTCAGGATATAATTGACAGCGCGAGACTTTCCGTTGAAAATGCTGTAAAAAGGCTTGTCCCTATAGGAGAAGTAAGTAAAAAAGAACTTGAGGATACCATATCTTTGGCTAAAGCAATAGATAAAACATTGTATAGTGAAGAAAGCGTTAAAATGCTTGAAAATGTTTTAAAAACAGCAGAAGATGTGCTTGAAAACAGCAGTGATACTTATGAAATCACTTCAGCTATTGCCTCTTTAAAACAGGCGATATCAGATTTGAAGTCTCTTGTTGACAAAAGTAAATTAAAAAAATTAATGGATGAAATAAAGCTTCTTAATAAAGAAGATTATACGTCTCAAAGTTGGGGAGAGCTTGCTTCAATGATGGTTGAGGCTCAGACTGTATATAATTCATATAACAGTCCTCAGTACCAGGTTGATAGAACGTATAATGAACTTTTGCGGATAAAAAATAATTTGGTAGTAGTGAAAAAGACAGTAACAGTAGAAGCAGACGACAGCATAGAAGCAGTAACAGTAGAAGGAACAAAAATAACAATCAAACCAGCAGCAGATGAAGTAAATGCAGTGATTAAAAATGAAAAGGGAGAAGCAATGAAGATATATGCAGATCCTGAAATGAAATTTGAAAT
>CAKTDK010000098.1 GCA_934541205.1 uncultured Eubacteriales bacterium | reverse complement strand
AAGACGAAGAAATGGAAAAAGAGCTTGCAAAGAAAATAACAGAAAAAGAAGCAGAAATGATGATTTTCATATTAGAGAAAAAGGGAAAGACCAAAGAAGACTTTATAGCTTGGTACAACACAAACTACCATACTGACTATAAAGAAATATCAGAAATGACAAAGCAGGACTATGGAAACACAATGCTTATTTTGAATAAAACAGGTAAAAAGAAATGAGAAAGTGCTATATATGTCAGACAACACAGAATATAGAGAGGCACCATATATTTTTTGGTATATCAAACAGAAAAATATCGGACAGACATAAATTCACAGTAGACCTTTGTGCAGAACATCATAGAGGGCATTATTCCCCTCATCACAGTAAACAGCTTGATTTAGCGTTAAGACGGATAACCCAAAAAGAATACGAAAAAACACATACAAGAAAAGAATTTATGGATATCATCGGTCAGAATTATTTGGATTAGGTGAAAAAATGATAGGAAAAGTGTATTTTGATAATTTTAATCTTGTCAAAGGAATTGACGGAAAATATCAGATGATACTTGATGTATCGGATGAAAGCAAATACAATGCCGTTTCAATTACAAAAGAGATGAAAGAATTAAAAAAACCTATGCAGGCGGTATTTGATAAGAAAAAGCGTGAAAGAAGCTTAAATCAAAACGCAATGATGTGGGCACTTCTTGACATACTGACAACAGCGTTAAACGGATACAGACCCGGCGGAGACGTATGGGAAACTTACATAGATATTCTTTCAAAATACGGAGCAAAATTTGAATATTTCGAATGTACAAAAGAGGCGTTTCCAAAGCTTAAAGAAATGTTCAGGGCAATAAAAATTGTAGATGAAAGAATAAAGGAAAACGGCACGCAAACATATATGTGCAAGGCATTTATAGGGTCAAGCAAATATAACACGGAAGAAATGACAAAGCTGATAGACGGTATTTTTGAAGAATTATCGGACCATAACATTAAGGATGATAAGCTTGTATATCAATACCGTCAAAAATGGATAGAAGAAAAAGCAAGATAGGAGCAAATATGAATTGGTTAAAAGAGATTAAAGAGTTTTTTAATTTGCAGGAAATAAACCGATTGTCCACAGGGCAAATTGCTTTATGGCATGCATTGATGTACATAAACAATAAATGTGCTTGGACAGAATGGTTTACGGTTGCAAATTCAACACTTCAATCTGAAACAGGATTAACCAGAGACGGAATATATAAGGCGAGAAATGTTTTAAAACAAAAAGGATATATAGATTTTAAAGAAACAGGACCTTCAAAACCGTCAAGGTATAAAATGCTTTCATTGGTTGATTGTATACAGGATAGTATACACCATTGTATACAGGACAGTATACAGGATAGTATACAGAGTTGTATACCATTAAATAAACTAAACGAAACTAAACATAAACAAAACAATAAAGAAAAAAATAATAAAAAAGAAATTGAGGACTTTTTTGAAAAGCTTTGGAAACTCTATCCTAAAAAGCAGGGCAAAGGCTCTGTGTCAGATACACAAAAAGAAAAGCTGTACAAGATAGGCTATGAAGAACTTGAAAGGGCTGTTAATAGATATATAAAATATATTGCCGATAACAGTGTAGAAGAAAAATATATAAAGCAAGGCAGTACATTCTTTAATTCCGGCTATGTAGATTATCTTGACAGCAATTTCAAGGGTGAAGAAGAGCCTGAAATTGACTATCCGGTATATAAGCGTGAGGGCTTTAAAGAACATTATGACAGCTTATCGGAATCAGAAAAAAGGTGGATTTAAATGCGAATATACAACATAGACGCTGAAATGTCTGTAATAGGCTGTCTAATCCTTGAGTGCAAAGATACAAAGAAAATATTATCTTCTCTATCAGCAAAATGTTTTTATACAGACGAAGCTAAAAAGACTTTTGATATTATCAAGAAACTGTATAAAGCAAATCAATCCATTGACGAAGTAAAAGTTATACAAGCGGGAGCGGACAAAAGTTTTGTAATTAGTTGTGCGAAATTTGCCCCCGTAGTTGACAGAGGCCTTGAATACGCGAAGGATGTAGCTGACTGTTATCATGCAAGATTTTTAGACCAAAGCATAGAGGAATTTAAGGCTTACGGAGATACAACAAACTTTGATACTCCCGCAGAAGCACAAAAAAGACTTGAAGAAATAACAAAGCAAAGTAAAGCAATAGTAAATCATATCACCAAAAGCAATGACGAAAAGATACAAGATATCTGTATCAGCTATGCAAATAACTTTGATAACAAGATAGACAAAATAGATACAGGATTTTGGCAGCTTGACGGACTTTTGGGAGGACTTCAAAGGGGAAATATGTTCGTGGTGGCGGCAAGACCCGGAATGGGCAAAACAGCTTTTGCAATTAACTGCATGATGAGAATGTGTTCACAAGGCACAAGAGTACTATTTGACAGCCTTGAAATGACTAAAGAACAGATAATGGATAGAATAATTTCTTGCGGAATGAAGATAAATTCAAGGAAAATATCAAGTAGAAATTTATCTGAAACTGAAAGAGAAACAATGAACAGCCTTTTAAACGAGATATATACTACTTACTCTTTGAACATAGACGATACACCAGGTGTTGATATTGATTATATCGAAAGACAGCTTGATAAAGTCCCCGTAGATGTGCTGATTATAGACTATATAGGACTTATCAAGCCGGACAGCAGATATAAAAACAAATACGAAGCTGTAGGAGAGATTTCAAAGGATTTAAAAAAGCTTGCTAAAAAATACAACATAGCGGTAATTGTTCTGTGTCAGCTTAACCGTGAAACAGAAAAAAACAAAGGCGGAATACCTAATTTAAGCAATTTGCGTGATACGGGACAAATAGAACAGGATGCGGATTACATAATGTTTCTGCAAGTGGATAAAGAAGATACCCCGCAGCGTGAATACTATGACGGAAAATTCATAGTAGCAAAAAACAGGCACGGAAGATGTGGAAGAATTGATGTAACAGCAAGATTAAATTATTTCAAATTTCAGGAAAAGGAGATTTAAAACCAATGTTAAACAAAGCAATTCTAATGGGGAGATTTACCGATAATCCCGAATTAAAATATACACCGTCAAATGTACCTGTTGTATCTTTTACAATAGCGGTAAACCGAGATTTTAAAGACCAAGACGGTCAGTATCCTACCGACTTTTTAGACTGCGTTGCATGGAGAAATACTGCTGAATTTGTTTCAAGATATTTTAAAAAGGGTTCTCTTTGCGCTATTGAAGGAACTATCCAAACGCGTATGTGGGAAGATAAAAACGGAAATAAAAGAAAAACTGTTGAAATAGTAGTCTCAAACATATATTTTGCAGAGAGCAAAAAACAAAGTGAAAATATACCGTCCTATGAGCCTGATATAAATGCTTATCCTCAGGAAGATGAATTTGAAGAAGTTGGGGAAGATGAACTGACACCGTTTTAAAGGAGTAATTATATGGGATATACACATGGAACAAAATGGACTGATGAAAAAATAAAAGAAGGAATTTTAACAGTAGTTAAAGAATGCAATCTTGATAGAATGCCTTCTTCTTCAGAAGTTATAAGATTTTACAATAACTGTGGCTTAGCTAATGCTATTTCAAGAAGAAAAGGTTGGTATAAGTTAGCTGATGAATTAGGATTAAAAATAAAAGACAGTGAAACATATTTCGGAAAATCATACGAAGAATTAACAAGACAAAAATTAATAAGTTTGGGATTTGAAGTAGAAAAGATGTCTCAAAATTTCCCCTATGATTTATTAGTCAATAATGCGATAAAAGTAGATGTAAAAGCAAGCAGGTTATATAAAGGAGAACAAGGGAATTTTTATTCATTTAATTTAGAAAAACCTTATACTACTTGCGATATATTAATTTTAATTGCTGTAAATGAAAACAAAGAAATTCAGAAGTATTTTGTAATACCAAGCGTTGTAGTATATCATCATACTCAAATTTCCATTGGAGAAAGTAAAAGTAAATATGATAAATACGAAAACAAATGGAGTTATTTTGATAAATACAGTGAATTTATAGACAATGAAATATGCTTATGAAATACATAATACCAGAAATACCGCCCAGCAATAATCAGTTTATCGGTCGGGATAACAAGTGGAAATACCAAGAGATAAAAAAAGAATGGGCGGACATGATATTTTACACTTGCAGACCAAAACCAAAAGAGCCGATGAAAAAAGCAGTTGTAAAGCTGATATATTTCTTCAAAGACAAACGAAGAAGGGACCCGGATAATTATTCCGGCAAGATGATACTTGACGGGCTTGTCAAGGCAAGAATTATTGAAGATGATAGCTTTAACAATATTACTTTAATTCTTAAAGCTTATACGGATAAAGACAATCCAAGGACAGAAATAGAGGTAACAGAAGTATGAAAAGCAGAAAGAAGAGGAAAAAATGAAACCAATAAAGACAGAGTTATACAATGATAATTTTCAGAATTTCAAAAGGTATAACATACCGAAAGCACAGCTTGTAATTGCGGATATACCATATAATCTCGGAATAAATGCATATGCTTCAAGTACTGAATGGTACGTTAACGGAGACAATAAGCAAGGCGAAAGTAAAAAAGCCGGAAAAGCATTTTTCAGAACTGATACAAATTTTAATATAGCGGAATATATGCATTTTTGCAGTAAGTTATTAAAAAAAGAACCAAAAGAAAAAGGACAAGCTCCGGCAATGATAGTATTTTGTTCATTTCAGCAGATACAAACAGTTATAAATTACGGGAAAAAGCATGGATTTAATAACAGTTATCCGTTGTTTTTTATAAAGAATTATTCTTCACAGGTATTAAAAGCGAATATGAAAATAGTAGGAGCAACAGAACACGCAGTAGTGTTATACCGTGATAAACTTCCGAAATTCAACAACGGAAAAACAGAAACTGAAAAAGGAAAGATGATATTTAACTGGTTTGAATGGAAAAGGGATAATAAAAATCAATATCCGAAAATTCATCCCACACAAAAGCCTGTAACACTGTTAAAAGAATTAATACAAATATTCACCGATGAAGGCGATGTTGTAATAGACCCATGCGCCGGAAGCGGAACAACACTTCGGGCATGTATGGAATTAAACCGCAACAGTTATGGATTTGAGATAGATAAAAATTTTTATAGAGAAGCAAAAGAAAAAATGATAAATAAAGCAGATTATCAAATCAAATTGGCATTATAGAAAGGGAAAATTTATGAAATGTGCAGCAGATAAAAAAGTGGTGCAGATAGTCAGAAAAGATATGATGAATCAGACAATACATCTGATGTTTGTAGCAATGGCAAGTATATTAACTGATAAATACGGCTTTGACAGTGAGAAGATATGCATGTGTATGAAACAATTTCAAGAGCGTTTTGAAGCCGTCAGAGATGATTATGTTACCTTTGCGGATTTGGAAAGAACGCTGAAAGAAGAATACGGAATAAGTATAAAATAGCATAAAAACAAAAATGTAATGATATGCGCCATGTGCGGAAACTTCATGATGAATTGCAGAAAGAAGAGGAAAAATGAAAATAGGATTGATAGGGGATAACATTAATTTTCCTTCATTGCCTTTAATGAAGATATCTTCATACCACAAGACCAAAGGTGATAATGTCAAGTTAATTGATAATTACATAGAACATTTTGATCTTGCGTATGTAAGTAAGACATTTAATTTATCAATTAAAAAGATAAAGAAGGTAGAACAACTTCCAATTCAAGCAGATAAGATTATATATGGCGGCACAGGATTTGCAATAGAAGTAATAAACGGTAAGGAAATTTATAAGAAAGAAAAGGATAAAAATTTGCCGAATGAAATAGAACATATATATCCCGATTACAGTTTATATCCCGAATATACAAAAAATACAGCTTATGGATTTCTTACAAGAGGCTGTTGTAATAACTGTGATTTTTGCATTGTGTCACAAAAAGAGGGTAAATGCAGTAAACAAGTAGCCGAATTATCGGAGTTTTGGAGAGGGCAGAAAAATATAAAGCTGATGGACGGAAATATATTAGCCTGTCAAGATAGGGAACAGTTATTACAGCAATTAATAAACAGCAAAGCCGGTATTGATTATACGCAGGGGTTAGATGCACGATTCATAGATAAGCACATAGCCAAAATGATATGCCAGACAAGAATAAAGATGATACATTTTGCCTTTGATTTTATGAAGAATGAAAAATCAATAATCCGAGGTTTAAAAATATTCAATGAGAATACAGAATTAAGCGACAGATATAAAAAGGTATACATATTAACGAATTATAATACAACGCTTGAAGAAGATTATTACAGAGTAAAAAAAGTAACAGAATTAGGATATCAACCTGATATACGAATTTATCAAAAAGGAACACAGCCGAGATTTTTAACGGATTTAGCGCGTTGGGCAAATAATTCATTTATATATCGAAGTTGTAATTTTGAAGATTATGTTCCGAGAACAGACGGTAAGAGAATAAAAGATATATATAATTATTCTTTTCTACATTAGTAATAAATTAAAAAAAGACAGCAAAACTAAAGAAAAAAGGAAAAAAGCTATGCTGTCGGAAGAAGTAATAAGGATGTATGAACAGGGATATACGATAACGTATATATCAAAGAAATATATGCATTGCAGAAATATAAATACAGAAAATTATCCAAG
>CAKTDK010000097.1 GCA_934541205.1 uncultured Eubacteriales bacterium | reverse complement strand
CGATAATAAAGCTCTTGCTGAAGATATCTTAAAAGATAAAGAATTCCTTGCTAAAAAATCTATTTGGATTTTTGGCGGTGACGGATGGGCTTATGATATCGGATTTGGCGGTGTTGACCATGTTCTTGCTTCCGGTGAGGATGTAAATATTCTTGTATTTGATACAGAAGTTTATTCAAATACAGGAGGTCAGGCTTCTAAAGCTACTCCTACAGGTTCTGTTGCTCAGTTTGCCGCTTCCGGTAAAGCTGTTAAGAAAAAAGACCTTGCTGCAATTGCAATGTCTTACGGATATGTATATGTTGCTCAGGTTGCTATGGGCGCTAACTATAATCAGACTGTAAAAGCTATTACCGAGGCTGAAAGCTATAACGGTCCTTCTATAGTTATTGCTTATGCTCCTTGTATCAACCACGGTATCAAAGGTGGACTTACAAATCCTCAGGGAGAAATCAAAAAAGCTGTTGACGCCGGATACTGGAATATGTTCAGATTTAATCCTGCTCTTGCTGAAGAAGGCAAAAATCCGTTTACTTTGGACAGCAAGGCTCCTACAGCTTCTTATCAGGATTTCATCAACAGTGAGGTTAGATATTCTTCACTTACACGTGCTTTCCCTGACAGAGCGAAAGTATTGTTTGAAAAAGCTGAAGAACAGTCAAAAGCTAAATTTGAACATCTTGAAAAGCTTTCTAAACTTTATGATGTTGAATAATATTAAATAATTAAGACCGAAAAGTCATTGACTTTTCGGTCTTTTATTATATGAGAATAACTAATTAATCATTGAAAAAATTTCAGTTAATAATAAAATATTTCTTTTATATAGTGAATAAGAATTTTGATGATTGTATGAAATCAAAAAAGGTAAAGATATTAAGTTAAATTTTTAAATTAAAGAATATTTTCATATCCGTAAGTTCTCTGTTTGCGAAGCTGCGGTAAGGAATTAATTTTATAGTTTTTTCTTCAAAAGAAATATTTGATATAAAAGGAGAAAGGGTGTCTTTTATCTTTTTACCTGAAACCTTTATAATATTTCCTTTAATAAAATTATCATATTCTATTTCATAGGACGGATTTTTTTCTATGTAAATATTTGAAAGATTTTCACCGTTATCAATTCCTTCAGCACAATATATTACAGGACCCACCGTTACAGCACATTTTCCTGCGTTTTCTTGTACTTTTGGATTGCATATGACAACAGATAAATTCATTTGGAAGTCTATATTTACAGAGATGTCGTTAGAATCTATATCAATATAGTAATAACCGTTTTTTAAAATTCCTGGAACAGAAATTATATAATCATTGCACCAAGCCGGAATTCTTACTGCTATACGGTTATCTTTCATATTTTGAATTTTAAGCTGAATCTTGCCGTTATTGGGATAATCCGTTATGCAGTTGATAGATATATCTTTGCCAAAAAGGCTTTTTTCAAGAGTATTTTCCATGAACTGATTTATAAATAATGTGTTTTCATTATAAGAATATAAATAATTTCCTACAGAGGCGGCAAATCTTGTGATATTGGGAGGACAGCATATTACCGGATAGCTTTTTTGTCTTTGGGGAACGGGAAGCTGAGGTACTTTTCCTTCTTCAAGACAAGGATTGCAGTAGCATGATGTGTGATCCCAATCAAGTACGTTTCTGTAGAAAAATTTTTCTCCATCAAGAGATACTCCGGATAAATAAGCGTTAAATAAAACTCTTTCAACAACGTCATGATAAATACTGTTTTCATAAATATCGCCCATTCGCTGACAAAACATCATAAGCCCTATTGAAGCACAGGTTTCGCTGTAAGCGGTTTTGTTGGGAAGATAATAAGGCGCTGCAAAAGCTTCTACATAATCAAGACTTCCAATGCCGCCGGTAATATACATTTTTTTGCTGTATATATCTTCAAAAAGAGCCCGGCATGCTTCAAGAAGCTCATTATCATTTGTTTCATAGCCTATATCCGCCATAGCACAGTATAAGTATACGGCTCTTACGCTGTGTCCTTCAGCGGTTTTTTGCTCTCTTACAGGAAGATGGTCTTGACCGTAATGAGTATTTACATTTCCTGCCCAGCCGTAATTTGTTTCATTTGCTCTGTTATCTATAAAATATTTGGCTAAATCCAAATATTTTTTTTCATTGGTAGTTTTGTAAAGCTTAAAAAGAGCAAGTTCTATTTCTTCATGCCCCGGAGCTTTAAAAGCGGTTGATTTTTCTATATAAAATAATTTATATATTAAGTCTGCGTATCTTATAGCTAAATTTAAAAGATCATCTTTTCCGGTACATTCATAGTAAGCTATACCTGCTTCAATAATATGGCCCGCACAGTAAAGTTCATGTTCAGTACGCCTGGTAAATCTGTTTTCTATTTCAAAATTTTGAAAATAACTGTTGAAATAGCCGTCTTCAGCTTGATTTTTACACATAAGGCCGATTAGTCTGTCAGCTTCTTTTTCTAAGAAATCATCTTTTTTTCTTTTTAAAATATATGCCACGGATTCTAACCATTTTGCTATGTCAGAATCCCAGTAAATATGCGGTTCTACTTCTTTATTTTTTACTTTTTCGGTAATTAGCATATCATTACGGCCGGTTTCCTTATTAATATTATAAACGGAATAAATAATTTTGTTTTCGTTTAAGCTTTGAAAATCCTTCCAAAATCCGCCTGTAATATTTACATTGTCAAAACTAATATTTTTCATAATATTTCTCCTTTTTTTATAAAAAAGCCTTGTTTTTGTTTTATTATATGAGATAATAATTTTAATAACAATACTAAAAAAATAACAAAAGGTGAAAAAATCTGACATGAATATAAAAGATTTTATGTATGTTTCTTCAGGACAGTTTATTACTTCGGAAAGGTGGATACATCCCAACAGATGTATTGATACACATGAAATTATTTTTATGACAGAGGGAAAAGCGTATATTCAGGAAAATGAAAAAAAATATTGCCTTAATCCCGGGGATATTTTATATTTGGAACCGGGAAAAAACCATAAAGGCTATATCCATAATAAAAAAGGGGAAAAGGTTTCTTTTTATTGGATGCATTTTATATGTCCTTATTCAATAAAAAATATAAAATATTTCTCTCTTCAAAATCCATCTGCAATAGCTATTCTTATGAAACAGCTGCTTCATTATACTAATACTCCGAATTATTCTTCCGAAATATATAATTATATTGTAAGAATAATTATTGAAACAATTATACTGGACAGCAAAATGCTGTCTACTGGAAATATGATATTAATTTCTGATATTTGTGAATATATAAGAAATAATACCGATAAAAAAATAAAATTAAAAGATATTGCAAATTATTTTGGATACAATGAAAGTTATTTGACCAGAATTTTTAAAGAAAAATATAATATGGGTATAAAACAATATATTAATGCGGAAAAAATAAAATATGCCAAAAGTTTACTTATAACCACTCAGTATCCGATAAAAAAAATAGGTTATTTATGCGGATTTGATGATGAAAAAGAATTTTTAAAGTTTTTTAAGTATTATGAAAAATTATCTCCCGGACAGTTTAGAAAAGGATATTTTAATACGCATATTAACAGGGAATAAGAACTTTATAATAATGTAATTAAATCAAACTTTGTAAAATTGCATTTTAAATAGCGTATTAAATTATATTTTTAAATTTCGAATAAAATTTTTATAATAATTCTTAGGATTTTATCTTTTTATATTAAGAACCTATTGACAATTATTTACAAATATGGTAAAATATATGAAAATAAACCGGAGGTATAAAGGATAGAAAATGTATATATTAAAAACTATCAAAGAAATTATAGAGGGAGAATGTGTAGAAATGCATGGAATTGAAGTTCATGGCAAATATTATGGAATTTCCAGCAAATATGATGTGGCAAAGAGAATAATTGATAGAATGAATAATGGAAAACTTTCACAAGTACATATTTTAGAATATATTTATGATGAAATAATTTAAAGGCAAAAAGAAAAATTTCTTTTTGCCTTTCGTTTATATAAAATATTATGAAAACATTTATATAGCGTTATAGTTGAATCGGATAATCTCCGTATCCCATACAGCAGGAAATACCTTGAAGACTGACTTTTTGCATTTCCATAGTTGCAAATAAAATGCAAAGACATGTATGGTATATACTATGTATTTCATATGTTGTTCCAAGAGATTTGTGTTTGGACTGCTTTTCAATAACCAAATTGCTTTTAATTAATTTGTCTAATGCCGAGCGTAATGTTTGGGCATCAAAATTCAGCGTTTCCTTGAGTTCATCAAAGCTTATATCGCTCATTGAAATAATTGCAAGCAAAGTCAGACAGCAGTTTTTTTCGGATAAAGCAGAGAATATATTTAAAGAAAAATCAACAGTATTGAAATTGATATTTTCAAAAAATTTTCTTGTTATAACAGCGCCGTAACCTTTGCCGCTTAAAAGCGAAAGTCCGTTTTTGTCGGAAATATGTGATGGACCATCATACATCAGTTCTTTTCCGCGAAGATTTCCGTGTGAAATGCCGTGATGGGCAGAGGCAAAGATTTTTAAAGCTTCTTCATAGGATTCTTTACTCATTTGAGGAAAAGATGAAACTTTTTCTGTGTTTTTTTCATATATGTCGTTATAAGTTATGTTTTTACCGTAAAATAGATAATCAATACTTACGTTGAAATATTCGGCAATTAGCGGTAGTGTCATGGTATCAGGCTGACAGGTATTTGTTTCCCATTTTGAAATTGCTTGCGAGGAAACATTAATGGCTTTGGCAAGCTGTTCTTGTGTCACTCCGGTTTTTTTCCGAAGATTTAAAATATTTTGAGAAATATTAGAATTTTTCATAATCTTCCTCCTTGAATTTTTACTGTGCGCGCGTCAGTTTGTATTTAAATTATAATATAATAATGAAAAAGGAGCAACAACGCATAACGATATAAAATCAACCTGTGGTTGCAAAAAATAAATTCGTTATAAATCCGGCAAAAATTTTTGCCGGATTTTTGTTATATATTTAAAACAAAATATTTAATAAAATATTTTTGTAAACATTATATAAAATTACTTATAATAAAAAATGAATAAGAAAATGATTTACGCATTATGATTTATTGTATAGAAAAGCCCCGCCGGAGCGGGGCTGCATATTCACCTATTTTTTGCATAAGCCTTGAATTTTCTAATAATATCCTCATATGATTTTACAGGAGGCTTTTCTGTAGCAGTTTTTGAAATTCGTTTATTTCATACGAAACACGGTTCATCGAAGTTCCGTTATATATCTTTGTCATATCCTCACAATCATTTTGCAGCAACAAAGACGTATGTCTGATTTCTTTTGGCAACTCATCGTATTTTTTGCAAAAGCAAAGGCCTCTTTCAAGAAATACCATAGTATTTTCAGAGTCGTTCATTTCAAGATATAATTGGGCAATTAAGCAATTAATATGACCGACATGGTAATATGAAAAGCCGTAATCCTGTTCGTCATAAATCAAATCAATAAATGCAAGACACTTTTTGTATATGCAAATTTTTTCTTCTGCATTCTGTACGGCAAATGTTCCGAAGTTTATAATTTTATTTATAAGATGCTCTGTAGTATATCGAATGTTTCTTTTTACATATTCTATATATTTGGCATTGTCGCATCTAGAATAAAGCTGTTCGTATTGTTCCGAAACAATATCATATATGCTTTCGGGAAATTGTTCACAGATTTCTTTTGCCTTTTCAATCAATCCATCGTTAACATAAAGGGATAATAGAATGTTCATAGCAGTATATTTGATTTTCTGTGTGATACAGTTATCAAGGATGTTATTACAAAGTTTATATAGTTCGTCCTTGTGAATTGTTTCACCTAAAGGCTTTTGCAGATAATTCGGATCATAAAAAAGTTCAAGGATATACTTTTCGCAAATGCGAAAATCGTTGGGATTTTGTCGGTACATTTCTTTTGTCAGAGAAAATCTTGACATAAGGTCTCCTTTATTGCTCAATTCATCATATTTGTTTAAAAAGTCTCGTATAACTTCATTTTTTTTGCTGTTGTCAATTCCAAGCAATACATCAGCGCTGACATTAAAAATATTTGCTAACAGCGGTAACTGTGAAATGTCCGGTGCAGTTCTATCACATTCCCATTGAGAAACAGCGCGTGAGGTGATACCAAGGTATTCTGCAAGTTGTTCCTGCGTAATCTTGTGTTCACGGCGTAGCTTTTTAATTGTTGTTCCGATAGACATAGTAAATTCCTCCAGTTTTATATTCAGAAGCGCTTCTGTGATTTTATTATACGAAATAATTGAACAAATTACCACGAAACAATTACGGAGCTATATCAAAGTGAGACTATGATTTTTATAGATATAAAGCACAAAATTAATTATTAAGTAATGAGGGAGATTAATATATAAACTGATAAGCTTTCAGAATTATACTATTATCATTGCATATGATTAGAAGGTTTATATTAATATAATTATAAAATAAAGTAATTTCATTCAAAATGCAGACTACAGGCTATGAAATAGTTCGTTTATAAGATATATAAAAGTGCTATTGAGAAAAACGCAAAAGAAAGTTCTCAAAAAACTTTATTATCTTTTTTATGTTATTATTTATTCTGTTTTCTATGACTTTATTAGAGTTAAATAAAAAATGAAACCCCCTTGAAAACAAATAGTTTTCAAGGGGGTTATCTGGTC
>CAKTDK010000096.1 GCA_934541205.1 uncultured Eubacteriales bacterium | reverse complement strand
TATTTGAAAAACCTTTTTCGGTATAGAATTTTATATGCTCGTTTATTGAAAGTTCGTTTAAGGGATTTGTTTCTTCATTTTCAAAACCTTTTAAAACTATAACAAATTCTCCTTTAGGCGAATTTTCTTCAAAGTAATCAATAGCTTTTTTTAATGTAGTGATTTTTACATCTTCATATATTTTAGTTATTTCTTTTATTATTGCAATTTCTCTGTCGGAAAATAGTTTTTCCATATCGATAAGAGTTGAAAGAAGTTTATGAGGAGCTTCATAAAAAATCATTGTTCTTTTTTCAAAAACAAGACTTTCAAGGTGTTCTTTTCTTTCTTTTTTGTTTGTTTCCAAAAAACCTTCAAAAGTAAATCTTTTTGAAGGAAAACCACTGATCGCCAAAGCGCATACAAAAGCGCAGGGACCGGGAATAACAGAAACTTTTATATCATTTTGGTGACATAGTTTTACAATATCTTCTCCGGGATCGGAAATTGCCGGCATACCGGCGTCTGTAACAAGAGCGCAGCTTTCTCCGTTTTTTAATCTTGAGATTATTTCTTCTCCTTTTTGAAATTTATTATGTTCAAAATAAGATATCATAGACTTTTTTATATTAAAATGATTTAAAAGCTTTAAAGTATTTCTCGTATCTTCCGCTGCAATAAAATCAACTTCTTTAAGTATTTCAAGAGTTCTTGAAGATATATCGTTTAAGTTTCCTATAGGAGTGCCTGTAAGATATAAAATTCCGCTTTTCATAATTATTTACTTCCTCTCATAAAAGAATATATTTCTTTTGAAATAGCGCTTTCAGTATTGTCTTCATTAAATAAATAAATAGGAGGTTTTATACTGAGTCCTTTATTAACGGATTTTTTGCCTTCTATAAGAAACATAACGGGGGGTTTTGAAATTTTTGAATGGACAAAACATAGATTTTTAGGCATTATTTTATATTCTTCCATGTATTTAAGAGCATCAGATAGCCTTTCCGGTCTGTTTATCATATAAAATCTTCCGTTTTGCTTTAAAAGCAAAGACGTTTTTTCGATTAATTGTTTTAAAGTTATAAATATTTCATGACGTGCAATTTTTTTTGAATCTTTTTCGCTTTCTATGCCTGTAAAAGTTTCTTTGTATGGAGGATTGGAAATTGCTGCGTCATATTTTTCATAATAATCTTTTTGTAAAAAATTTATATCTGCGTTTATTGCGGAAATTTTTTCTCCAAGATGATTAAGGCTTATATTTTTTACAAAAAGCTCATAAGAGGCTTTTTGTATTTCTATACCGTCTATATGTACGGGATTATAAAGACCGTAAATTAGAAGAGGAATAATTCCGTTACCGCTGCCCAAATCCACTATAGTGTCTTTTGATTTTATTTTTGCAAAGTGAGCAAGCAGTACGGAATCGGTGCCAAAACAAAAAGAATCGGTATCCTGCATTATTTTTAAATTTTTTACAAAAAGGTCATCTGTTCTAATCATATAATCACCTTAAAATTAAAATAAAAGGGCTGTAACTAAAAAGAAAGTTACAACCCTAAATAAGAGTCCCAAATAAATTATTCAGCAGTAGGAGCTGAAACCGGGCATACAGAAGCGCAAGCTCCGCATTCAATACAAGTTTCCGGATCTATAACATATTTATCGTCACCAGCAGAAATAGCTGATACAGGACATTCGCCTTCGCAAGCACCACAGCTGATGCATTCGTCAGTAATTATATAAGCCATTAAGAACACCTCCTTAAATTGTTAACAACAACATTGTATCATTATTTTTAAAAAAATCAATATAAAAATAAAAGTTAATTGTAAAATATTTTTAAATATCTATTTTTTCAAAAACAGGGTTTCTATTTTTAAATCTTGCAATATATTCAAAACCGCATTTTTTTGCGGCTTTAACGCCGTCAATTATGCCTTTTCCCATATCTGATGTATTATGAGCATCGGAACCTACTGTAATAATTTTTCCTCCTGCTTTTTTGTATAAAGAAATTATTTCTTCATCAGGAAGAAGTTTATTTATAGACTGTCTTAATCCGGAGGTATTTATTTCTATACCTTTATTATTTTTTACTATTATTTTTAAAAGATCATATATATCATCAATATATTTTTTTATATCAAAATCTATTTTATATTCACCTATAATATACCTTAAAGGGTATGTGATATGCCCGAGCACATCAAACCCATTCCATTTTATATGCTCCTCAAGTTCGTAAAGATATCTTAAAAAAAGCTTGTCAACATCATAATTACTGTAATCTAAGCTCCAGAAATCAGGCATATTGTCAAGATTATGAAGCGAGCCTATAACAAAATCGAAATTATTGTTTGAAAGAATTTCTTCGGCTCTTTTTAAGTTTTGGCATGGTTCGCCAAGTTCTATACCGTAAAGAATATTTATTTTATTTTTTATTTCCCGGGAAATAGATAAATATTGTTTAAAGCTTTTTTCTTCATTATAAGAGAAATCAAAATTTTGTCCGTTTTTTGAAATATCGCTGCAATGTCCTTCATCGCAGTGGTCTGTTACACATATTTCCGCAAACCCTGCATTATATGCGGCATTTGCCATTTCTTCAAGAGAATTGGAGGCGTCCGGAGAAAGATAAGTATGAAAATGATAATCGCAAAGCTTCATAAAAAATCAATCCTTTAAAATAATTTTGTTATCATAATACACCATTATTAATAATATATCAAAGCTTTTTTTATTTAAAGTGTAAATTTTTTAAATTATTACTTAAAATAATGATTTTTATTTGTAATTATGTTATTATGTTTAATATAAAAATTAGTTTGAAAGGACATTTTTTACATGAAAAGCGTTATAACTGTTATAGGTAAAGACTGCGTGGGTATTACTGCTAAAGTAGCCGCTCTTTGCGCAGAAAACAATGTTAATATTATTGATATCACTCAAAAAGTACTTGGTGATTTATTTGCAATGATTATGCTGGTTGATATTTCTGAAATTTCAAAGGAATTTAATGATTTTGTTGATTGTATGAATAATCTGGGTGAAAAAGAAGGGCTTAAAATACATACTATGCATGAAGATATTTTTAATTCTATGCATAAAATTTAATCCGGAGGTCTTTTGATGTTTAATATTAGTGCTTATGATATTCTTGAAACAATAAAAATGATTGAGGAAGAGCATCTTGACATACGTACTATTACTATGGGAATTTCTTTAAGAGATTGCGCTCATCCGGATATAGACGCATTATGCGACAGAATTTATGATAAAATTACAAGGCAAGCTCAGCATCTTGTAAAAACAGGTTGTGATTTGGAAAAACAGTTTGGCATTCCGATTATAAATAAAAGAATTTCAGTTACTCCCATTTCTATCGTTGCCGATGCCTGCGACAGCGCTGATTACAGTAAAATTGCAAAAGCTCTTGACAGAGCTGCGGACAGTGTAGGAGTTAACTTTATCGGAGGATACTCCGCTTTAGTTCATAAAGGTTTTACAAAAGGAGATATGAATCTTATAAATTCTATTCCTCAGGCCCTTGCGGAAACTAAAAAGGTTTGTTCTTCTGTTAATGTTGCTACGACAAAAGCCGGAATTAATATGGATGCTGTAAAAAGAATGGGAGAAATAATAAAAGAAGCAGGAGAACTTACAAAAGATGAAGAATGTGTAGGCTGTTCTAAAATAGTTGTTTTTGCAAATGCTCCTGAAGATAATCCTTTTATGGCGGGGGCTTTTCACGGAGTAGGCGAGCCGGAATGCGTTATTAATGTAGGCGTTTCAGGTCCCGGTGTTGTAAAAAACGCTATTGAAAGAGCAGGAAACTGCAACATTACTGAAGTTGCCGACGTTGTAAAGAAAACTGCTTTTAAAATAACAAGAGTAGGACAGCTTGTTGCTCAGGAGGCTGCAAAACGTTTAAACGTGCCTTTTGGAATAGTTGATCTATCTTTGGCTCCTACTCCTGCAATAGGAGATTCCGTAGCTCATATTCTTGAAGAAATGGGACTTGAAAGATGCGGTACTCATGGAACAACAGCATGTCTTGCACTTTTGAATGACGCTGTTAAAAAAGGCGGAATTATGGCTTCTTCTCATGTAGGCGGACTTTCAGGCGCTTTTATTCCAGTATCTGAAGATGCAGGAATGATTGATGCAGCAAGGCTTGGAGCTTTACAGCTTGATAAATTGGAGGCTATGACCGCAGTTTGCTCTGTAGGACTTGATATGATAGCTATTCCCGGAGATACTTCCGCTGCAACAATTTCTGCAATTATTGCCGATGAAATTTCTATCGGTGTGGTAAATAATAAAACTACCGCTGTAAGAATAATACCGGCAATTGGAAAAACTGTAGGAGATGAAGTTGAATATGGAGGACTTTTCGGAAGTGCTCCCGTTATGAAAGTGCATGAATTTTCAGCTGAAAAGTTTATTAACAGAGGAGGAAGAATTCCCGCTCCTTTGCAAAGTTTGAGAAATTAAAAAATTTTTTATATAAAATAAATCAACGGCTTTTTTATAAATCGTTGATTTATTTTATTGATTAATAAAATCTTTATAAAAAAGAGTTTTTATTTTTATTTATTTTGTTAAAAATGATGTTGAAAATAAGTTGCTTTAGGTATATATTATAGTAATAATTGCTTTTCATACAAAGGAGTGTGAAAAATGGACAGAGTAATAAGTCAGATTGTAAATATTGAAAAAAGAGCAAGAGAAATTACGGAAGATGCAAGAAATCAGTATGCTAATATTGATGAAATCATTGAATCAGAAATTTCCGAGCTTAGAAATAATTTATATAATAAGGCTAATGAAAGAATTGATAAAAATCAAAAATCCGAAGAAGAATATTGTAAAAAAACTATTTTGGAGTTGGAAAAACAAAAAGAAAAAATATTAAATGACCTTATTGATTCCAATAATGAAAAAAAATCTGATTGGGCTGATATGATATTAAAAAATATAATTAATTCAATCGGAGGTTAAAAAATGGCTGCTACATCTTTCGGCGCTATAACTGCTAAAACACGTGTTATGTACGGCAGAATGCTTAAATCTCACGATTACGAACAGTTATTGTCAAAAAATTCTATTGCAGATATAATAAGCTATTTAAAAAATGAAACTTATTATTCTAATATATTAAAAAATGTTACTCCCGAGCATGCTCACAGAGGAAATGTAGAAAATGTTCTCGAATCTTCTATGCTTGATGAATATGTTAAAATTGCAAGACAGATAAACGGTAATGAAGCTAAGTTTTTTAATTTTGTATGTTCAAAATTTGAAATCAGTTATTTGCTTCAGCTTGCAAGAACGCTCATAAAGCCTTCGTGGGAAAGCATTCATCTTACAGTTCCTGAATTTATAGTAAAACATTCTGAAATAGATTTTAAAAAACTTCTTAACGTTACTTCCCTTGACGGATTGATAAATACTTTACAGGGAACCGATTATTACTCTTTTTTTAAAAATATTTCAAGAGAACAAGGACAGTATGATATAACGTCTGTTGAGATAAGTATGCGTTCTTTTTATTTTGAAAGGCTTTATAAAGCTATAAAAAAAGATGTACCTAAAGATTCTCAGAAGTTTTTAATGGACCTTATCGGAAGTGAGACAGATTTAAAAAATATAATAAGAATAATGAGAATAAAAAAGAATTTTAATTATTCAAAAGAACAAATATATGCTTTTTTAATTCCTGTAAATCATAAAATAAGCAAGCAGGATATAAATAATCTTGTTGAAAGTAAAAGTTACGATGAATTTTTAGACTGTTTAAGAAAGACTAAATACGTAAGGCTATTTTTAGAAAATGATTTTGAATATCCGGAAGAGTATTTTTATGAATATAATTATTCTTTATGTAAAAAAATTATGAAAACCGGAGCTTCCAGTATGAGCATACCGATAGCATATTTATGGCTTAAAGAGTTTGAAATAAAAAATATTGTAAATATAATTGAAGCTTGCAGATATAATCTGCCTTCTGAAGAAACATATACTCACCTTGTAGGTGTAAATAAATCTTAGGCTTTCATTATTAAAAAAAGTATAACAAAAGGAGGCTGACATATGGCAGTTGCAAAAATGAAATTGTTAACTATTGCGGGACCTGTGTCGGAATTTGACAAAGTGTCTTCAATGCTTTTTGATAATGAATTTCATCCGGAAAATGTTTTAAGTTCTATGAAAAATTATAAGGCTTTTTATCCTTTTACCGGAGAAAATCCATATTCTGAAAAATTAAAAAAAATTACGGAATTATCAAAAATCGCTGATATAGAATTGAATTATAAGGATTTTAAAGATTTAGGAATGAAATCGTCTGAAATTGACGAATATATTGAAAATCTTATTTCAAGTTTTGACGAAATAAAAAATAGGAAATCTGATATAGAAAATCAAATAAAAGAAAATGAAATAGCCATAAAACAGATTGAACCTCTTTTAAACGTGGATGTAAATGTAAATGAATTATATGATTTTAGGTTTTGCAAATTCAGATTCGGAAGAATGCCAAAGGACAGTTATGAAAAATTAAAATATTTTCCATTTGATAAACTTAATGTTATATATATACCTACTTTTACCGATGAATTTACCTATGGGATGTATTTTGTTCCAAGAGAAACTTGCGATAAAGTAGATTCTATATTTGCAACTCTTCATTTTGAAAGAATCAGGTTGTCACCGAAAATTAAAGGAACTCCGAAAGAAGCAACGGAATATTTAAAAAATGAACTTGT
>CAKTDK010000095.1 GCA_934541205.1 uncultured Eubacteriales bacterium | reverse complement strand
CTTTATTATGACGATGTTTACCGTTTTATATACTATAAAACAAACAATCCGGACTCCTCTTATGATTTGACTCAGGAAACATTTATAAAAATGATAAAATATTTTAACAGTTATTCGGGGAAAGGGAAATTTAAATCATATCTTTTTAAAATAGCCTGTAATATATGTAACGATTATTATAAAAAACAAATAACAGAAAAAAATAATTCAATATCTTCAGAAGAATTATTTTATAATCAAACCGATACGCAGCTTAATAAAATTACTGTGGAACAGATTTTACACAAGCTTCCCGATTTCCAAAGTGAAACTATTATATATAAATATATATTGGGGTATAAAATCTCTGAGATAGCCGATATAACAAATGAAAATATTTCTACCGTAAAATCAAGGTTAAAACAAGGGCTTGAAAAAATGAAAAAATATTTAGAAAAGGAGGATTATCAATGAACGATAAAGAAATACAAAAACTTTTTGAAAATTCCAAAAATATTCCCATAGATTCAAACAGAAAAAGCCAAAGTATTTTAAAAATAATGAATGAAACAAAATCTTTAGATATTTCCAAAAAAAATTCCTTTTTTAAAAATATTTTATGCCAGGCTTCTTATATAAACAAATGGACAATAATTTCTCAGTTTATTTTACTTTTTTTAGGGATTTATATTATATCTGTTCAAAGTTCTCAAGGAATTGAACCATCAGAAATGTGTATAACAATTTCTGCTTTCGGAATTTTCTTTGCGCTTTTGGATATTTACGAAACTTATAAAAGCTATAAATATAATATGTGGGAAATCGAATCTTCCTGTAAAAACAGTCTTAAAGAAATCATGCTTCAAAGATATTTAATTACAGGCTCTTTAAGTATTGTAATATTACTTTTATTTTCCGTTATATCTTCATTTCAAATCCGTCAGGGCCTTTTTAATATGATAATCTGGTATTTAACTCCCTTTATGCTTGTATGTACTGTTTATTTTAAGCTTTTAAAACTGAATAACAGACGAATAAACGAATTTTTTATATTGGGAATAGGCGTTTTTATCTCCGTTATTTTATTTGCCGTCTTTAATATGATAATAGTGCTTTCAGAAAATATTTTACAAAATTTAAATTATGCTTTAATAATTTTTATTATAGCAGCAGGACTATATATAAAAGAATTATTTGATTTTTCAATAAAATCCAAGGAGGAACTCTAATGAACAACGAAGAACTGAAAATAGACAGACTTACAAAGCAATATAAAAATAAAATTGCTGTAGATAATATCAGTATAAGTCTGAAACCGGGAATTTACGGCCTTTTGGGAGCAAACGGAGCCGGAAAAACCACATTAATGAGAATTATATGCGATGTTTTAAAGCCTACCAAAGGTCAAATACTTTATAATAACAGCGATATTTCAGACCTTTCTGAATCATATCGTGATCTTATAGGTTATCTGCCTCAGGATTTTGGATATTATCCCAATTTTACCGCAGAAAAATTTTTAATGTACATCTCCTCTCTTAAAGGAATACGGGAAAATGAGGCAAAAGCAAAAATTTCAGACATTCTTGAAAAAGTGGATTTGGACCCGGTACGCAAAAGAAAAATTAAAACTTTTTCCGGCGGAATGAAACAAAGGCTTGGTATTGCTCAGGCTCTTTTAAACGACCCCAAAATTTTAATTTTAGACGAACCAACAGCAGGACTTGACCCAAAAGAACGGGTAAGATTTCGAAATATGATAAGCTCTTTTTCAAAAGACAAAATCGTCCTTTTGTCAACTCATATAGTATCCGATGTGGAATATATAGCCGACAAAATCTTGGTTATGAAAGACGGAGCCATTATTCATCAGGGCGCTCCGGAAGAAATTATAAGGGCTGTAAAGGATTTTGTATGGGAAGTAAAAGTTTCTGCAAAAGACGCTGATAATTATACCTTGGATTATATAGTGGCAAATTTAAAAGCTGAAGGAAAGGATACGATTTTACGTATTGTTTCTGATAAAAAACCTGCTCCCGACGCCGTTAATGCTCCACCCACTCTTGAGGATTTATATCTTTATTACTTTGGAAAGGAGGAAAAGATATGTTAAATCTGATAAAATGGGAATTTAAAAAGCTTTTTGATAAAAAAATGATTTGGGCTGCTCTTGCGTGTCTTATAATTTTAACAATAAGTGTTTCCGGCGGGTCTTCTTTCTATGCTAATTCAACTGTTTACGGAAAAGGCGAAAATACCGTATATTCTCATGAAGCTGTAAAAAAGAATCTTGAAATAAATGAAAAATACAAAGGTGTTATGACTGATGAAAAGGTAAAACAAATTATAGAAGATTATAATCTCAGTTATAAAATTGAAAAAATAAAAGCCGGAGATACCGGCTACGAAATTTCTTATATGACGGAATATGAGCACAATATTGCAACTTCTTTTGCAATGTCCTTAATTGATGAAAACGGAGATGTCAGAAGTGTTGATACTCTGACGCAAAACGAAAAACCGTTAATTTTCGGTTTTGCCGACGGATATATTGAGTGCTTTTACGATATAGGAATGGCAACACTTTTTATAGCTATTATACTTATAGTTTTGTGTTCCCCGGTTTTTGCTGATGAAATTTCTTCCAAAACAGACCGTATAATTCTCTCCTCCAAATACGGAAAAAATAAAGTTGCCACCGCAAAATGTATAACAATGCTTTTAGTTACAGCCGCAATGTTTATTATTTCATGCTCAATAATTATGTTTCAGAATTTTATATCCTTCGGTTTTGAAGGAGCAAATGTCAGCGCTTCCGCGGTTATACCAGGAATCTCTTTAAATCAAAGTGTTTTTTCTCTTATGATAGTACAGATAATTTTATGCTTTATATCATTGACAGTTACAAGCTTTATAACTCTTTTGATTTCTACTAAAATTAAAGCTTTTATCACTTTGATTATAAGCACCGCTATCTTTTTAATTCCCTGCGTTATCATTCCAAAACCCGGTATTACAGGCGCAATTTTAGGATTTTTCCCTTCTGTTTATATAAGACTTATAAGCTATATCTCATATTTACCTCAAAGCTGCCTCCCTGTTATTTTTATTGCATTCGGGACTGTATCAGCGTTTATTGCGGTAATCTGCGCTTTTCTTTGCCATAAATTTTTTAAAAACCATCAGGTTTCTTAAAAATTTATATAATACATCACATTTCTCAAAAAATACGTGTAAATTTTTTACACGTATTTTTCTTTTTAAATTATTGACACTATTATAAAGCTGTGATATATTATAGTTAGTTTAAACTAACTATAATATATCAGGAGATAAAAAATGAGTATAGTAATAATAGGCGGACACGACCGGATGGTTTGTCAATATAAAAACATTTGCAAAAATTATAATTGCAAATTTAAAATATTTACACAAATTCCTGGAAGATTTAAAGAACAGATAGGATGTCCCGATTTAATAATTCTTTTTACAAACACTGTATCGCATAAGATGGTTTCCCTTGCGGTAAAACAAGCCGAAAAAAACAAAATTACCATTGCGCGAAGCCATTCAAGCAGCAAAACCTCACTTGAAGATATCCTTAACAAACATTGCAATTTTGATATATAAATTAAATATATCTTTTCAATAAGACCTTCCTTACATTTTACATAAAAAAGGCTCTTTTATAGTTTAGTTTAAGAAAGACTGTCATCCTGAACGAAATGAAGGATCTGAGATTCTTCGCTGACGCTCAGAATGACATAGACAATTTCTTTTCCCTAAAAAATATAAAGAGTCTTTATTTTATAAATTATTAAAAGATTTCAAAAAAATTATTTTATAACTTCGCCTTCGACTTCACCAGAAATACCTGCTGAATTTGCTTCATCATAATCAATATGCATTCTTGTCTGAAATTTTTCCGAAACGCGAACAACCGTATTATCGAAAGAAAGTCCTCTTTCCCCTTGAGTTTTTACGGTAACGATATCTTTATCTTTTACTCCGAATTTTTCAGCGTCTTCGGGAGTAAAATGTATATGTCTTTTTGCTACGATAACTCCGTAAGGAATGTCTACGCTGCCGCAGGGCCCGACAATTGTACATTTTTCACTTCCTTCAACATCACCGGATTCACGAATAGGGGGAACAACTCCCAAAGCTCTTGCATCGGTAAAGGAAAGTTCTACCTGAGTATCAGGACGGGTGGGTCCTAAAATAGCAACATTCTTTATTTCACCTTTTTCTCCTTTTAAAACGACCCTTTCTTCACACAAAAACTGACCGGGCTGAGAAAGAGGTCTTTTTTCAGTTAATTTTGCACCTTCGCCGAATAAAACAGTCAAATCCTTTTCAGAAAGATGGACATGTTTGGCAGAAGTTTCAATAATTACTTTAGCCATTTAAAATTCTCCTTTTTTATTCTTTTTACCTATCTATTTTAGTACTTTTTAATCTATATTTCAAGGATAATTTATATACTAAGCAAAATAATAGCTATACTGCCAGTAATAAGTATTAAAATATTCTTTTTATTAAGTTTTTCTTTAAAAATAACAATAGATAAAATTGTTGAAAATAATATAAGAGAACCATTTGAAATACTATGAGCTATACTGTTTGGCAAAAATGAAAGGGTATAAAAAATCAAATTCACGCCAAATCCCGAAGCTCCTCCAGCAATTAAAGCACAGATATAAAAATTTTTATTTTTCATAGGTGCAAAAAGTTTATCTTTATCAGAATTTTTAAAGGAAATAATAATATAAAATAATAATGCAAAAACAAAGGCGGCCAAATATCCAAAAGCGGTAAAATAACCTTCATCGGTCTTTTGAGAAACAGAAGTACTGATAGTTTGTAAAATTCCAAGTATTCCGTTAAAAAACATTAGAAAAACAGAACTTATAAAAAATTTTTTATTGCCTTTTTTCTCTTTAAAATCCGTAGAAAGAATAATAATGCTCAAAACAAGCATAAAACCGATTATTTTTACGGCTGTTATTTCTTCTTTAAGATAGAAAATCGAAAATATTACGGGAAAAACAAGACCTAAAGATAAAAACATTGTAGACATTGAAACAGGTCCCAACGACATACATTTATTATAAAAATAAATTGTGACAACAAAGAAAAATCCAAATAACAGGCTTAAAATAAAAACCTTTATGCTTGGAAAATTTATTGACTTTAAAAACAATAAAGATACAAGAAAAGAAACAAAATAACAAAAACCGTTAAAAAGAAATGGTTTTACATTATTCATAGTCTTTTGATACCTTTTAAGTCCTATTCCCTGAAAAGCGAGTATAAACGCTCCCAAAAGTATTATAAAATAATACATATAATCCACCCTCTTTTTTTATATTGTACCATAATAAAATTGAATTTAAAATATAAAAATGATATAATTGATAAAAAACAAAAAAAGGATTTAAAATGAAAAAAATAGTGGTTTTAGATCAAAAGACACTCGGGAATGATATAGATATTTCCGCTTTCAATAATTACGGGGAAGTAAAAATAAATTCTCTTACTTCTCCCGATAATGTGGAAAATGAAATAAAAGACGCTGAAATAATTATTTTAAATAAGATTATATTAAACGAAAGTAATTTAAAAAATGCAAAAAATTTAAAACTGATATGCCTTTTAGCTACAGGGTACAATAATATTGATACAGACTACTGTAAAAAAAGAGGGATTGCCGTATGTAATGTGGCCGGATATTCTACAAAAAGCGTGGCGCAGCATACTCTTTCTATGGTTCTTTCTCTGATTGAAAATATAAATTTTTACGACAAATATATTAAAAACGGTAATTATGCTAAAAGCGATACGCCTACCTTTCACGGCAAACCGTATTTTCAGCTTTATCAAAAAACCTGGGGAATTATCGGTCTTGGAGATATCGGAAAAGAAGTAGCCAACCTTGCAGAAACTTTCGGATGTAATATTATTTATTACTCAACAAGCGGGAAAAATGTTAACAATTTGTATAAATCATATAGTTTAAACGAATTGTTAACGAAAAGTGATATTATATCCATACATTGTCCTTTAAATAAAGATACGGAAAATCTTATTACCTATAAAGAATTTTCAAAAATGAAGAAAAATTGTATAATAGCAAATTTAGCCAGAGGAAAAATTATAAATGAAACTGATCTGGCAAAAGCCTTAAAAGAGAATTTAATAAAAGGGGCCTGTATAGATGTATTTGAAAACGAGCCTGTAACGGAAAATTGTCCTTTGCTTGATAAAGAAATAGCAGATAAACTTATAATGACTCCTCATATTGCCTGGGCAAGCATAGAATCAAGAAATAGTTTAATAAAAAAAGTATGTGAAAATATTGAAAGCTTTTATAACGGCGAAAAATTAAACAGGATAGTATAAAATTTTATACTATCCTGTTTTTTTAATTATATTTTGCCCAATAATTGTCTTAAGTCCATTTTATTTTTTTATCTTTTAATTTTTCAGCATTTTTATTTTTTGCCATAGTAGAATTTTTCATTTTTATACTAAAGTTACTCATCACTACTGTTGCTTTTCGAAATAATAAAAATTTTTTGAAATAAAACCGCATAAAAAAATTAATAAACAATATAATTTTCTCAAAAAGACATAATCAATTAAACCTTTTTTATGGCTAATTATTTTCTTCATCTTTTATATTTTCCAAAGCAATTCGTACCGCTTCAACGACAAAAGCCGTAAAAGTACAATTCTTTCCCCGTATAGCTTCTTCAACTTCTTCAATAACGTCATTTGGAAATCTTATACACTTATTTGTTGTAGGAGGTACAGACGGAATTTTAAATTTTTTCATTTTTTTCTATCCTTAATATATTATTATATATTATTGTATATATAATAATATTTATTATATGCATTACAAATGCATTTCATATATTTTTTAACTATGTTATAATA
>CAKTDK010000094.1 GCA_934541205.1 uncultured Eubacteriales bacterium | reverse complement strand
TTTTCGCTTTTTGCAGTTGTGATTTTTTCTATGAATACTTATGCAAAAGAGTCTGACGAGATGAGAGGGGTATGGGTCGCAAGCGTTTACAATATAGATTTTCCGTCAAAGCAAAATCTGACTTCAGCTCAGATGAAGTCAGAGCTTGACGATATTGTAAAAACCGCAAAGGAAGCGGGGCTTAATACGATTTTTTTTCAGGTAAGACCTTGTGCGGACAGTCTTTATAAATCTTCTTATTTTCCTTGGTCCGTTTATCTTACAGGAACTCAGGGAAAAGCTCCCGATAGCTCTTTTGACCCTTTGGATTACATAATAAAAAAAGCGCATGAAAATAATATCGAACTTCATGCTTGGATAAATCCTTATCGTATATTGAAAGGAACCGCGGAAAAACCCAATAATGATATAAATACACTCTCTGATTCTCATATAGCAAAAAAACATCCGGAATATACAGTAAAATATGCTGACGGAGGGCTTTATTTTAATCCCGGTCTTCCTGAAGTCAGACAGTTGATTATAGATTCCGCTTTGGAAATTGTAAAAAATTATGATGTTGACGGACTTCACATGGACGATTATTTTTATCCGTCAAAAACCACTTATACCGATGAAAACGGAGTAAAAAGAGAAGCTGTTTTTGACGATAGTGAAGCTTATAAAAAATACGGGAATGGAAAAAGTCTTGATGATTTTCGCCGCGACAGTGTCAATAAGCTTGTAAAAGAGCTTTACACGCAGGTAAAAAAGGCAAGAAAAGATTGTTCTTTCGGAATTTCGCCTTTTGCAATATGGGCAAACGCTTCAAACAATCCGGAAGGTTCAAATACAAGAGGAGGAGAATCGTATTACGACCATTATGCCGATACAAAATATTGGGTAAAAAATAAAATGCTTGATTATATAGCTCCTCAAATATACTGGCCTATAGGGTATGAAATTGCGGAATACAAAACTATATGTGATTGGTGGCAGAAGGTTTGCAGCGGAACGGGAGTAAAACTTTATATAGGCCATGCTGCTTATAAATTTGGAACCACAGACATCTGGAAGGATAAAAATGAAATTAAAAATCAGCTTGATTATGCAAGATCAAAATCCACTTACGGAGGTTCAATTTATTACGGATATTCAAATATAAAAGAAAATTTCTTTGACATAAAAAATATACTCAAAAATTATTATTCTCAAATCAGTACGCCGCAAGGTGAAAAACCGTCGGCTGATGCTGTACTTCCGCCGGCAAAGCCTTTTTCGCCTGATTTTGAAACTGATTCGGGAACGATATATATATCTCAGCCGGCAAACGGATATACTACGACTTCCAAAAATGTTGGCATAATAGGTCTTTGCGATAAAAATTATGATCTTACTGTAAACGGCGAAAAGATAGAAACGACAAAATCGGGATTTTTCGGATATTACCCTGAACTTTCAATTGGAGAAAACATATTTGTTTTTAAAAACGGCAGTAAAAGCTATACTTATAAAATATACAGAAAAAATGCTGTGTCTTCAGCTCCTTTAAGCAGCGTAAGTATTGTTGAAGACAGTATGTATCCTCAGTCAGATATGATATTTTATACCGGAGAAAAAATAAAGCTTTCAGCTATGGCTCCTGCTAATTCATCTGTAAATGCCGTATGTGATGGGGTAAGCGTAAATCTTGTCCAAAAGGAAGCGGTAAAAGACGGAAATGAAATGTATCCGGTTTTGTATGAAGGAGAATATACTTTGCCTTTATATGACGGTAAGGAATATGTTGATTTAGGAAAAATAACTTATATTGTTTCAAAAAACGGACAAAAAGATTCAAAAACTTCGCAGGGGCAGATAAAAATTATACCGGAGAACATGTATCTTTTGGGGAAAATCAGTACGGACAACGTTATTGTAAAACCCATAGCTACTTCAAAAACATTTCCGGAAGAAGTTCCAGTAAATTCCGGGTACTGCGATCTTATAACAGGCAAAGAGGGAAATTATTACAGATTTCAAAACGGCGGATATATTCATCAGGAAAATGTAGAAATAATTTCTGCTACCGATGAAAATGTAAAAGCTACTATGCTATCCTGCAAAAGTGAAATATCGGGAGAAAATATAGTTTTATCTTTTGAACTTTCAAACAATATACCTTATAAAATAAATTTTGATGCGGGAACTGCATATATCAAGCTATCCAATTTAAATATGGGAAAAACTAAAATGCTTTCTCTTATTCAAAATGACATTATAAGTTTAAATTCAATGAAGAGAGATAATGACGGAAATATAGTGTACGAATTTATTTATTCAAATAAATATCAGGGCGTTGAAAGCAGATATGAAAACAACACCTTAAAAATAATATTTAAAGGTAAAAAAGGACTTTCTTCAACAGAAGGCAAGCCTTTATCGGATATAAAAATTCATCTTGATGCAGGTCATGGCGGAGATGACAGCGGAGCGGTGTCTCCTGCTGGAAAATACGGAGATAACGAAAAAGACGTAAACTTAAAAATTACTCTTAAATTAAAAGCTAAGCTGGAGGAAATGGGAGCGGCAGTTACTCTTTCAAGAGCTGATGATACATTTTTTGAACTTTCGGAAAGAACTAAAATGGCGAGAGACAATAAAGCTGATTTATTTGTATCCCTTCATCATAATTCCGTTGGAATAGAAGATTCTCCTTTTGCAAGCGGTTTGAAAATTTTTTATACGGTGCCGTATTCCATGAATATTGCAAACAGTATTTTACAGGGGTTATCGTCTAATGTTACTGCAATGGAAACAAAAGATATAAGATATCAGAATTTTGCCGTAGCAAGAGATTATTACTGTCCGGCTGTTCTTTGCGAACTTGGATTTATCTGCAATCCCAATGAGTATGAAAATATTATTGACGATAATGTTCAAAACACGGTGGCTCAGGGAATAGCCCAAGGGATTTTAAATTATTATGTGCAGTAACAAAAAGGCATATAAGCTAAAAAGCTTATATGCCTTTAAAATTATAAAATAAAGTATTGACAACCGTTTTTTTTCATAGTATAATTGATAATTATACTGAAAATGGAGTAAATTGCGCATTTTTAAACCAATTATAATTACGATATTATTATATCAGAATAAAATGCGGTTTGCAACATGTTGTAGAATATTAATTAAAACGCTCCCGGGTGTTTTGATTAATATGGATATATTGAATGGAGGATTGTCATGGTAAAACCAGTGAAGCTTGGTAAAAATGAAAGAATGAGTTTCGGTAAGATTGATGAAGTACTTGAAATGCCAAATCTTATTGAAGTTCAAAAAAAATCCTATGAATGGTTTTTAACCACCGGTCTTAAGGAAATTTTTGATGATATGGTGCCTATTTCCGACCATTCGGGAAACTTATTTTTGGAGTTTATTGATTACAGTATTGATGAAACCCCGAAATATTCTGTTGCCGAATGTAAGGAGAGAGATGCAACTTATGCTTCAAGACTTAATGTAAAGGTGAGACTTTTAAATAAGAGCACCGGTGAAGTTATGGAGCATGAGGTGTTTATGGGAGATTTCCCGAAAATGACCGACAGCGGAACATTTATAATCAACGGTGCTGAAAGAGTTATTGTTTCTCAGCTTGTTCGTTCACCGGGAGTATATTATACCTTGGCCCACGATAAATTGGGTAAAAAACTTTTCGGAACTACAATTATACCTAACAGAGGGGCATGGATTGAATATGAAACTGATTCAAACGATGTATTCTATGTTAAAATTGACAGGACAAGAAAAGTTCCGGTTACAGCTTTTATCAGAGCTATTGATCCTAATTTGAGTTCAAATGAACAGATTAAAGCGTTTTTCGGCGAAGAAGAGAAAATACTTCGCACTATGGAAAAGGATACTGTTACAAATAATCATGACGAGGGACTTTTGGAAGTTTATAAAAAACTGCGTCCCGGCGAACCTCCTACAGTTGATTCCGCGCTTTCCTACATTAACAATTTATTCTATGATGAAAAAAGATATGACCTTTCAAAAGTAGGAAGATATAAATATAATAAAAAACTTGCTTTGGGAGCAAGAATTTCCGGACATATTCTTTCTCAAAGCGTTGTTAATCCGTCTACAGGTGAAATTATTGCCGAAGCCGGAGAAACTGTTACAAAAGAAAAAGCAATTGAAATTCAAGCATCAGGTCAAAATACTGTTTATCTGAAAGATGAGGATAAGGAAGTAAAAGTAATTTCTAACGGAATGGTTGATATTAAGGATTTTATTTCTTTTGACATTTCCGATCTTAACATTAAAGAAATGGTAAGATACAGTATTCTTATGGAAATTCTTGAACAGAATTCTTCGGAAGAAGATATCAAAGCTGCAGTCAAAGAAAGAATTAACGAGCTTATTCCGAAAACTATTATTGTTGACGATATGCTTTCATCAATAAATTATTTGCTTTGTCTTGATCACGGTATCGGAACCACAGACGATATTGACCATCTTGGAAACCGTCGTATAAGATCAGTCGGCGAACTTCTTCAGAACCAGTTTAGAATAGGTTTTGCAAGAATGGAGAGAGTTATTCGTGAAAGAATGACAATTCAGGATATTGACGTTGTTACCCCTCAGAATCTTATTAATATAAGACCTGTTGTTGCAGCAATAAAAGAATTTTTTGGCTCTTCACCTCTTTCGCAATTTATGGATCAAAACAATCCTCTTGCCGAGCTAACTCATAAGAGAAGGCTTTCGGCTTTAGGACCGGGCGGTCTTTCAAGGGACAGAGCCGGATTTGAAGTTCGTGACGTTCACTATTCGCATTATGGACGTATGTGTCCTATTGAAACTCCTGAAGGTCCGAATATAGGACTTATTTCTTATTTGTCATGTTATTCCAGAATTAACGAATACGGATTTATTGAAGCTCCTTACAGAAAAATAGATAAGAAAACCGGCGTTGTTACAAATGAAGTTGAGTATATGACCGCTGATGTTGAAGATCAGTATACTATAGCTCAGGCAAACGAGCCTCTTGATGAAGAGGGAAGATTTGTTAATGCAAAAGTAACAGCAAGAAGAAGAGAAGAAATCATTGAAACCGAAAGGGAAAACGTAGATTACATGGATGTTTCTCCGAAAATGATGGTTTCTGTAGCTACCGCAATGATACCTTTCCTTGAAAACGACGACGCTAACCGTGCTCTTATGGGTGCAAACATGCAGCGTCAGGCAGTGCCTTTGATAAAAACAGAATCTCCGATTGTCGGAACGGGTATGGAATACAAAGCTGCTATCGATTCGGGTGTTGTTGTTCTTGCAAAAGGTGACGGTATAGTTGAAAAGGTATCGGCAGACAAAGTAATTGTTAAGAGAAACGACTTTGATAAAGATGAATACAATCTTATAAAATTTATCCGTTCAAATCATGGTACCTGTGTAAATCAAAAGCCGGTTGTATCAGTAGGAGATGAAGTTAAAAAAGGCGATGTTATTGCCGACGGACCTTCTACAAGCAACGGTGAAATTGCTATAGGAAAAAATGTTCTTATTGGATTTATGACCTGGGAAGGCTATAACTATGAGGACGCGGTTCTTCTTAATGAAAAACTTGTTAAGGAAGACACATTTACATCTATTCATATAGAAGAATATGAAATAGAAGCCAGAGATACAAAGCTTGGACCGGAAGAAATTACAAGAGATATACCTAATGTCGGAGCAGACGCTTTAGCTGATCTTGACGACAGAGGAATTATCAGAATAGGCGCGGAAGTTCGTGCAGGAGATATTCTTGTCGGTAAAGTAACTCCAAAGGGAGAAACGGAGTTTACTGCTGAGGAAAGACTTTTGAGAGCTATTTTCGGTGAAAAAGCAAGAGAAGTTCGTGATACTTCTCTAAGAGTTCCTCACGGTGAAGCGGGTATAATTGTTGATGTAAAAGTATTTACAAGGGAAAACTGCGACGAATTGTCGCCGGGAGTAAACCTTGTTGTAAGATGTTATATAGCGCAAAAGAGAAAAATATCAGTTGGAGATAAAATGGCTGGACGTCATGGTAACAAAGGTGTTGTTTCCAGAATACTTCCTCAGGAGGATATGCCTTTCCTTCCCGACGGAACTCCTCTTGATATAGTTTTAAATCCTCTCGGCGTTCCTTCACGTATGAATATAGGACAGGTGCTTGAAGTTCATCTTGGATATGCGGCAAAAGCTCTCGGATGGAAGATAATGACTCCTGTATTTGACGGAGCAAATGAAAACGATATTGAAAAGCTTCTTGAAAAAGCAAATCTTCCGACAAACGGAAAAGTTCAGCTTTACGACGGACGTACAGGGGAACCTTTTGACAATCCTGTTACAGTTGGTTATATGTATTATCTGAAGCTGCATCATCTTGTTGACGATAAAATTCATGCCCGTTCAACAGGTCCGTACTCTCTTGTTACTCAGCAGCCTTTGGGCGGTAAAGCTCAGTTTGGCGGACAGAGATTTGGAGAAATGGAAGTTTGGGCGCTTGAAGCTTACGGCGCTGCTTATACTCTTCAGGAAATTCTTACCGTTAAATCAGATGACGTTGTGGGACGTGTTGATACTTTCGGAGCTATTGTAAAAGGTAAAAATGTACCTAAGCCAGGAATTCCGGAATCGTTTAGGGTACTTGTAAAAGAGCTTCAGTCTTTAGGTCTTGATATTAATGCTCTTGATGAAAACGGCGAAGTTATTGATATCAGAGAAGAATACAATAAAGAAGATGTAAAAGATATGGGCTTTACACCTGTTTCTTTTGAAGAAGATGAAGATGTTTCTGAACTTATCGATGACAGCGAAACAAGAAAAGATGAAATTGACGATAATTTTGTTCTTGAAGATATGGACGATGAATTATACAACGATTTTGATTCTGATGAAGATGAGGAAGACGAAGAAGATTTATCAGAAGATGAAGAATTATTTTAGGAAGGAGCGACGAG
>CAKTDK010000093.1 GCA_934541205.1 uncultured Eubacteriales bacterium | reverse complement strand
GATAAAATAGTGTAAGAAATCTAAAATTAGTGAAAGGATATTGTTTGGAAAAAAGTATGGATGTTTATGAAAGTTTAATTAATGGAAATAAAAAATACGGTTCGAATAAAGAACATATTTGTGAGTCTAATTTTAAGTGTAAATCTTTTGAAATAAATGAAAAAGTTATTATTGCTCCAACGTGGAAAGTTGATATTTTTTCAAATCATGTCGATAAAATAAAGCATATTTCAGGTCCAACAGGTCATGAATACAACATATATGAGTTAAAGATTGGCAGCGATAAAATAACATATATTATAACAGGTGTAGGTGCCTGTAATATTATAGATGCGGTTTTATCTCTTGGCTGCACTCCTTGCAATAAAATATTATTTATGGGGTCTGTCGGAGCTTTGGACAGGAATATGAAAATAGGTGATCTTGTTATTACCCAATATTCAGTTAGCGGAGTTGGCGCAGATAGATATTTGACGACGGAAACTGCTGATAAAAACGATTGCTATGGTAAAAAGTATTACCCTGATAAAGAATTTTCGGATAAACTTTGGAAGTCTGCAAATAAGATATCAAAAAATACCGATATAAAAATTCATAGCGGATATACTTTTAGTGTGGACACTATATTTTCACAGTATGCTCACATAGAGGAATTTATCCAAATGGGCTGTAATACCATTGAAATGGAAACAGCGACATTGTTTCATGCTTCAAATATCGTAAACATAAAATCATCAGCAATTATGAATATATCCGATAATACCATAATAAATAAGTCACTATATAGCGGTAGAACCAATGAAGAACAACAAAGAAGATACAAAGTCAAAAAAGATATTATACCAAGAATAGCTTTGGACGTTTTACTTAAGTAATATTCTTATATAAGCATTGTTTATATAGAAAATTTAAATTACCGACGGGGAATTTTTAAATTCACTCCAGCTCGGTAATTTTGCTTTTTACCCAAGAACAAGCGGAAATTTATCATTTAAAAAAATAAAATAGCTTACGCATTATTTGTTAAATTTTTAAAATCTGTATACACTCACGCGTATAATTATACCACATTTAGCGTTATTATGCAAGGTTGAGGGTTAGAAACGCATATATTATAATGTATTTAAAATTAATGGAAAATGGGTATAGAGATTTTTATTTTAAATAAAGGAAGAATTTAAAGATGAACATAGGAGTAAAAAGAAGAACTGTTAAAATTTTTGAGTATAATCCTGAGTGGGAAAATGAATATTTGAAAGAAAAAACTGCGTTGGAATATGCTTTAAAAAATTATAATATCGAAATTCAGCACGTTGGTAGCACTTCAATTGTAGGCTGTAAAGCTAAGCCTATAATTGATATAGCTATAGGTGTACCGAATCTTGAATATGGGAAACAATTAATCCCAATTTTGCAAAAAATGGGATATTATTATGACGGCAGAAACGATTTTGGTGTGCGGTACTTTCTTAAAAAATGTGAAAACGATATTGAAACCTACTTTATACATATAGAAGATACAAACAGCAGAATATGGCAACATCACATATTATTTAGGGATTACATGAATTTTAACCCTGAAGAAGTTATGAAGTATTCAGATTTAAAAGAAAACTTGGCTCAAAACTTTGGTAATGACAGAAAAAGTTATACAAAAGCCAAAGAAACTTATATCGAAAAAATTATTGATAAAGCTTTTAAAAAATTTAATGTAAAACCAGTAGGCGAAAAATATTTTATGTGATTTTTAGAAAGGAAATTTATTTATGAAAACAGAAGTTAAATTAATAAACAGCAAAGTCCTTGAAAGAAATATGAGTATATCGGTATATATTCCAAAAGAATACGAAAATATAAATTTACCCACCTTGTATTTTTTACATGGTAGAGGCGGAAATGCAAATATTTTAAAAGAGCTTGAAATGGATAAAATTGCTGACAAACTAGTAAAAAATCATGTTATTAATCCGTTTATAATAGTCTGTCCATATATTGCTAATAGCAGAGGTATTAATTCTTCGCAAACATACGAAGAAATTCAAGGTAAATACGGAATTGTTCATAAAGGGCTGTTTGAAGATTACATTGTAAATGAAGTAATTCCGTTTATAGATAACTCGTATAAAACCATAAAAAATAAAGATTCAAGATACATAGGCGGTATTTCTGCCGGAGGGTACACTGCTTTACACATTGGATTTAATCATCAAGATATTTTTTCGAAAATAGGAGTACATATGCCGGCAATTGACTTAAACTACGAAGATGAAGATGAGTGTTATTTTGAAAACAAAGAAATGTGGTTAAAATATGACCCTATTACAATTGCTGAGAATAAAAAAGTTAACGATTTAAAATTATTTTTGGATTGTGGTAATGAAGATGAGGGCGGATTCTATATAGCCTGTGAAAAACTATATGAGATATTAAAATCAAAAATTGTAAATGTAGAAAATCATATATTTAAAGGGCATCACAATGCACAGTATATAGTTTCAAACCTTGAAAAATATTACAAATTTTATGGAGGTAAATAATAATGGCACTAGAAAAAATAAGTAACTTTAAAAAAATAGATTTAGATAATTGGGAAAGAAAATACTACTATGATTATTTCATGAATATAGAAAATAAAATGAGATGTAGGTTCGGGATGACCGCAAATATAGATATAACTAATCTTTTAAGTGTTATAAAAAGCAATAAATTACGTTGTTACCCTACTTTTACTTATTTAGTTTCCAAAACGCTTAATAATCACTATTGCTTTAAGGTATCTAATTATAACGGGAATTTAGTTATATGGGATAAACTCCACGTTAGATACCCTATGTTCAATGAAGAAACAAAAACCATAACTTCTATTTGGCTTGAGTATAACGATAATTTCGATATATTTTATAAAAACGCTTTGAAAGATATACAAAAATACAGTGGCATAAAAAGTATGTATGCAAAAGAAAACTTTCCACCGAATTTTTATGATATAACTTCTATTCCGTGGGTAAGTTTTACCGATTTTCAAATAGATATGTATGAAGTAGACGGAACGTGGTTACTTCCAATGGTTGCCATAGGAAAGTTTTTTAACTCAAACGATAAAATTTTAATGCCTGTTTCTATAAAACTGCACCATGCTACGTGTGATGGCTATCATGCAGGAATATTTTATAATGAGTTACAAAGTTTAGTTTTAAATTTTAATTTATAAGGGAGAAAACAAATGGAACTGTGGGATTTATATACCGAAAACTGTTTTACAAAGGTATTTGGCCTTTATATAAGCCCATAATCAAGTAAACTTTAATCTGTTCGGGAGGAAATTTGTGTTGGAAATAAGAAAAATATCAAAAAATGAGATGCGAAAGGCCTTAAAGCTGGTTTGGCAGACGTTTTTGGAGTGCGAAGCACCATACTTAACTTGCAAGGGAGTAAATGAATTTAAGAAAACGCTCGGAAACATAGCATGGGTAGAACAAAGGGATTTTTACGGTGCGTTTGATGAAACCGGGGTATTGCTCGGCGTTGTTGCGACAAAATGTCGCACCCATATTGCACTATTTTTTGTTGACTCCAGTCACCAAAGGCAAGGGATAGGCATAAAATTGCTTGCTAAGATAAAGTCACTTAATGAAAGGGGATTTTTCACGGTAAATTCTTCCGAATATGCTCATGAGATATACAAACACTTAGGGTTTGTAGACACAAGCAAAAAGAGGTACATTAATGGGCTGGAATTTTACCCTATGAAGTGGGTGTTTGACAAATCACATTTTGAAAAATTTAAAGGAGATAAAACACATGGAACTTGAGAAAATGAACGATTTCTTTGCAAAAAGAATAGATGGATACGAAATCCAAATGCTTGAAAATGTCGAGGGGTGCAAAGAAGGATATATAAAACTTGCTGAACTTATTCCAAACAGCTGCAAAAAGCTATTAGATTTAGGTTGTGGGACAGGACTCGAACTTCACGAAATATTTAAAAAAATTCCCGATTTAGAAGTTACCGGAATAGATTTAACCCAGGCTATGCTTGATAAACTTAAAAGCAAATTTCCTGATAAAAATATAAATTTAATTTGCGGAAGTTATTTTGATGCCCCTTTTGGAGAAAAGGCATTTGACATAGTTATATCATTTCAGACAATGCACCACTTTTCGCATAAAAACAAAGTGAGTTTATATAAGAAAATCCGCAAGGCTTTAAAACCAAGCGGAATGTACATAGAATGCGATTATGTTGCAAAAGACCAATCGGAAGAAAATTACTTATTTTCAGAGCTAAATCGGATTCGTAAAGAGCAAAATATCAAAGATGATGAGTTTGTTCACTTTGACACACCTTGCACAGTAGATAATCAAATAGAGATGTTTGAACGTGCTGGATTTAAAGAAATTGCAAAGGTTTGGCAAAAGGGGCAGACAGCTATTATTGTAAATAAAATTTAACACGATACACTATAATTGTATCATTATCCATACTTTTTAAAATTTACCCCCGCTCATATATCTGACGCGGAGGCATTTTTTATTAGTTATTGATTTTTGGTTTCCTATCGAGAACAATTGTAACAGGCTCTTTTGGAGCACCATTTGTAAGCAAGTCAGATAAATATTCATCCAGCCCAACAGGGTAAATAATTTCTTTGCTGTTTTTAATTTCATCGGTAGAAAACCATTTCAATTGTTTAGCTACAGGCTTTTCTTCAGGGATTAAATTTTTGAGTGTAACATCGGTTGCTTGAGTTTTAGCAACTATAAACTGCTGTCTGATAAGAGTTTCAACACCACTCATAATCAGCTTAAGTTCGCCTTTCCAAACTATGTCTCCAAACTCCACATCATTAGGCGTTAATCCGGTTTCTTCAAATAGTTCCCTATTTGCAGCGGATTTTATATCTTCTCCTTCTTCGATTTTACCGCCTATCATCTGCCAAAATTTGCCGTTGTAACTCTTGCCTTTGTTTGTGATACTTTTGTCATCAGTGCCAAGTAGTAATATCTCATTTTTTGGATTTAATAAAATGATTTTTATGCTGTTTCTGATATCCATGGTGTTTAACCCCCTAAAATTTAAAAAATGGACTAACGTTGTATCACAAAAAATATTATGGTGTCAAGTAAGACATCCTTTTACTTAGAGTGGTATGTATAAGCAACTTCTTTTAAATTTTTACCGCCTATATTTATATAATTAGACTTATCTGAAAGTTTAAATTTTTGTTTTTCGTAAAAACGTCTTGCCCTCGTATTTTCTTCAAGTACCCAGAGAAAAACATTTTGATAACCAGTTTTAACAAGTTCATTTAAAGTAGCTTCAAATAATAGCTTTCCGTAGCCTTTTCCCATATGTTCAGGTAGCAAATATATGGAAACAATTTCACCGAAATCATTAAATTCTTTACTTCTTGATTTGCAATAACTTGATGTGCCGATAAACTGGTTATTTTCTATAAGCACAAGACTATTCATACTTTTATTCTCAAAATGAGGAAGCCATTTATCCCCCGAAACGCTGTCAAAATAATCTTTTGGAATTATTCCGTTATAAGCAAACTTCCAAGACTTCTCATAAATTTTACCAATAGCGTTTATATCATCAGATTTTTTAATTTTTCTTATTTCCATCTGTTATCACCTTACAAAATATAAATTTCTAATTAACACGCAGACCGACAAACAGTTATGCTTCGCCTTTTAGTAGTGAGTACATTTTCATATCAACAACTTTGCCATTTTTTATGGCATTACTTCTCAAAGTTCCTTCATACTGAAAACCTACTTTTTCAAGCACTCTGCAAGATGCAATATTGTGTGCATATGGTGCTGCGTAAATACGAATAATATCACTTTTATCAAAAACATACTTACAAATCTGTTTTACAGCTTCGGTCATTATTCCTTTACCCCAATATTCTTCTGCAATATAATATCCCAATTCAGCGGTTCGTCTGTGTACATTTTCTTGACGAAAAGCGCCTATGCTTCCAATCGCTTTTTCATCTACTGTAATAGCAAAGGCAAAGGTTTCATTTTCATTGGCAGAAAACATGGCAGAGATATACTCCTTTCCGTCCTGTTCGGTGTATGGATAAGGCAATCCATCCCGAAGATTATCTTGTATTTTTTTATTGGAAAGTGCTAGTGCTAAATTTTTTGCGTCTGATAACTTCCATTTTCTTATTTTAACAATCATTCTATTTTCACCTCTATTAAAATATAAATTACTCATTTATAAGTGAATCTACTGTTTTTTCTGTGTTTTCAAAAAAGTTTTTCATTGCTTTAAAATGTTCGGTTTCAAAATATTTCTTTGGACGAATGCCTTTTTCGGTTATTTCAAGCACTTCGGCATTCGGAATAGCTAAAAGAATTGGCGAATGCGTTGCAATTATAAACTGTGAATTTAGATTAACAAGCTCATTTATCCTTATGAGCAGCGACATTTGAGAAACAGGAGAAAGTGCTGCTTCGGGTTCATCGAGTATATAAAGACCATTCCCCGTAAACCTTTTAAAGAATATGCTGAGAAAGCTTTCTCCGTGCGACTGGTTGTGTAAAGATTTCCCACCATACGCTAGCGATATTGGCGGTGCATCACACTTAATTTCATCAAGGTCATCAATATTTGATGCCACATTATAAAGTGATTCCGACCTCAAGAAATATCCGTCTTTTGCTCTGTATGGACCTCTTATAATTTTGATATATATTTGTTTAGGTCAGATTCGGTCTGCCGAGTTTTAAAATTGAAATACCTCGACCCACCTTCTGCGTTAAATCCCCATTTTATAGCCATCGCTTCAATTAAGGTTGATTTTCCAAGCCCGTTTTCTCCCACAAATATTGTAATCGGTTTCTTGAATTCTATTTTCTTAAAGTTTTTAATTACTGATAAATCGTAAATGTAGTCATTTTGTGGTATTTTGTCTTTTTTTATATCTACACTTTTTAAATACAGTTCCTTCATAATATCACCGCCCCTGATTGACTTTTTTATATATTCCATTTTAAATAAAATCTATAAATATATCAATGAGTCCTTTTTAAAAAGAAATCCACCGAACACACAGATTCGGTGGTAATTTCTACTTGCAGTAGATT
>CAKTDK010000092.1 GCA_934541205.1 uncultured Eubacteriales bacterium | reverse complement strand
AATAAATAAGATCGCAAATAAGACAGTAATTGTGGTAACGCATGAAAAAAATCTTGTGGATAAATTCCAGCAAAGAGTAATTACCATAGGCGACGGATATGTTGTCAGCGATATTCCAAAGGGGTCATACAAATGAGAAGATATAAATTAACATATTTTATTTCCGAAGGGCTTAAAGGCTTTTTCCGCCACGGGGCTATGAGCTGGGCTTCAATTTTTATACTGGCAAGCGCTCTTCTTATAACCGGAAGTTTTTCATTGCTTATAGTCAATATAAATTATAATATTGATCAGATTGATGATTTTAATGATATTGTTGTATATGCGGAACTCGGAGCAGATAAGGCAAAGATAGATTCCATTGAAAACGAAATAAGAAACATAAAGCAGGTAAGCAACGTAACTTTTGTTTCAAAAGAAGAATCTTTAAAAATCGAAAAACAGCGCTACGACGAAGAATATGCACATCTTTTTGACACTTACGGAAGCGACAACAATCCTCTTCCGGATTCTTTCAGGGTTGAATATGAAAACGCCAATGACGTAGATGTTCTTGTTTATAACCTGCAGAACATTGACGGCGTTGATAAAGTAAAAAACAGAAAGGATATCGCCGACAATATAAATAAGGTAAAAAGCGTTATTCTTCTCGTCAGCACTTTTCTTGCGGCGACACTGCTTGTAGTATCTGTTTCCGTAATTATCAATACCATAAAAATCGCAGTTAAAGCACGTGAAGAAGAAATACAAATAATGAGATACATAGGTGCTACTAACTTCTTTATAACAATGCCGTTCGTTATTGAGGGTATTGTTATAGGCCTTATATCATCTCTTATTTCACTTGCGGTTCAGTGGTATTCGTACATATATATTACAAATGAGATAATAGCCGATTACGGTATAGTCGAGTATATTCCTTTCACAAACCTCAGTATTTATGTAATTCCGGCATATATTCTTGCAGGACTGCTGCTCAGTGTTGTCGGAACGGCTATTTTCATGAGAAGGTATCTTAAAGCATAAAAATCGTTTAACGTTTTAAGGAAAGGCAGGTATTAAAAATGAAGAAAAGAAATATAATATACAGGGCAATATCGTTTGCTGCCTGCTGCATACTTACTTTTACATTTTTATCAGCAAACGTAACATTATTATCGGAAAATGTAAGTGCCGCAAATTCATCGCAGATACAAACCCTTGAAGATTCTCTTTCAAAAATTCAGAACGAACGCAAGAAATTGCAGAGTTCGCTGAATTCTACGGTTTCAAGTAAAAATTCAAAAATGCAGGAAAAACGCCAGTTGGATTCAGAAATATCTGTATTGAATCAGGAAATTTCAACTACGGAAAATTTGATTTCACAATATACGCAGCAGATTTCTGATAAGGAAATTGAAGTGGAACAATTAAAGGAAGAGTGCGAAAAACAGCAGAAATTATTTGACGAGATGGTAAGAATGTCTTTCGAATACGGAGACGATTCATATCTTGAAATGATTTTCGGTACAAAGAGTTTTTCGGATTTTCTGTCAAGACTTGACCTTATTTCATATCATCTCTCTTACAATGATAATATTTTGAAGGATATGGATAAAGCTCAGACTGCTCTTGATGAAACAGTATCATCTTTGAAGGCTTCAAAAAGCAATCTTGAAATGTATACAAGCCAGAAAGAAGAACTTAAAAAGAGCCTTGAACAAAAGAGTGCTAAAGCGGAAGATACGATTTCTGCTCTTTTGAGCGACCAGAAGGAACTTGAAAAGGCAATAAAAGAGTCCGAAGATGCAAAAAAACAATTGCAGTCGGAAATAGAAGCGCTGTACCGCGAACTTGGAGGACAGAACTCAGAATATAGCGGAGGAGATTTTATTTGGCCGCTTCCGTCAAATTATAAGACAATTTCGTCAGGGTACGGATACAGAACAAACCCATTGTCACATAAAAAGGAGTTCCATAACGGTATTGACCTGCCTGCGCCTAAAGGAACAAATATACGCACGGTTGCTGCGGGAACTGTTGTTAAAGCAACATGGTACGGAGGATTCGGAAACTGCGTAATTATAAATCATGGCGGCGGAATCATGTCGCTTTACGGACATTGCAACTCTCTTAATGTTAAAAACGGTCAGTATGTAAATCAGGGCGACGTTATTGCGTTTGTAGGAACTTCGGGCTATTCTACCGGAAATCATTTGCACCTTACAATATATAAGAACGGAAATCATGTAAGTCCGTTGAATTATGTAAAGAAATAAAATATTCGCAGACCTTATAAATTTCTTTTCGATGGGTGATTTTTATAACCTGTTATTATAGATTAGTTTATATGGTCTGCATTTTATTTTTTTATAACCGAAAGGAAAAAGTATGAAGAAAAAAATATCTTTAAGTGCATGTCTTATACTGCTTGTTGCGGCGGCATTTGTGTCATTTCAGATAACGTACGTAACTGTCAGCAATAAGTATGAAAAGGAAATATACGGTCTTAATAAATGGCAGAACTTAAATTCAAAACTTGACGGAATAGAAAATGCGGCAAGCATAAAAGACAGCGGAAATGAAAGTTGGAAGGACTTATATACGAGCCTTGCCGAAACAGATAACTATGTAAGAAATTATTATATAGGAAAAATTAACGAACAAGATCTTGAAGACTATCTTCTTTCGGGGTATATTTACGGTATAGGAGATAAATATGCTTCATATATGAATAAAAAGGAATATGAAGCATATATTATGTCTACAAAGACGGGCTCAATGGTAGGAATCGGTGTAAGAATAATATATGACAATACCCTCGGCGGAATTTATATCACATCCGTAATGCCGGATTCTTCTGCACAGGAAGCCGGGATTTTGCCGGGCGACGTTATTATAACTGTTGAAGGAGATAAAGTATCCGACCTTGGATATTACAATTCCTATAATTTAATAAAAGACGGCAAAGAGGGCGAAAGCGTAAACGTTGAGGTTGCAACGGCGTCTTCGGATTATTCGGAAATCAAAAAAATATCCCTTCAAAGAAGAGTTGTAAAAAAAGATACGGTTCAGTCCCACATGCTCTCCGACAATGTTGCGTACGTAAATATTCTTGAATTTGACGAAACAACCTCTGATGAATTTGTTTCTCAGATGAAAGAATTGCAAAAATCCGGCGCAAAAAAATATATATTTGACGTCAGAAATAACCCGGGCGGAAATGTAGTCGGCGTAAAAGGAGTTCTCGATTATTTGCTGCCCGAAGGTCCCATTATCAAATATTATTCAAATGACGGAAATATTCAGACGCTGAATTCCGACGCAAACGAAATTGTAGCACCGATGATAGTGCTTATAAACGGAAATACTGCAAGCGGAGGAGAGTTGTTTGCGGCGGCGCTGAGAGATTATCAAAAGGCAACACTTGTCGGAACAAAAACGTATGGCAAGGGCACTATGCAAACAATAATACCTTTGTCAAACGGTGGCGGAATAAAATTATCCACGCAGATGTATGATCCGCCTTACGGTGAAAATTATGAAGGAAAAGGCATAGAACCCGATATCAAATCGGAACTTGTATTGCCGGAAGACGGTAACTTTTATAAACTTACGGAAGATCAGGATAGCCAGTTGCAGGAAGCAATACGCCTTATAAAAGACGTAGAAGCGGAATGATTCTCTTTTCGACGAAAAAGTCTATATAGAAAATTGAAAGGCAGCCTATAAAGGTTGCCTTTTTTGTGTTTATTTGTATAATTTATGATTTTGCGGCAAAATAAAAACAAAGATTAAAGAAAGGATATTATGAATATGTAAACACGGGTTATAACGGAAAAATTGATAGAAAAATTCAAAGAGTATCTTAAAGATGAGGAAAAGGCAGATGCGACAATTGAAAAATATATTCGTGATATTTCGTTTTTTTCTTGTTGGCTTTGCGGCAGTGTTCCGGATAAGCAAAAAGTTTTGCAGTATAAAGAAAATTTAAAAACTCAATATAAAATAACAAGTATAAACTCCGTTTTGTCGTCGCTTAATGCCTTTTTTGAGTACAGAGGCTGGCCGGAACTTAAAGTAAAAAGCATTAAGACCCAAAAACAGATTTTTGCGGACAGGAAAAAAGAACTTACAAAAATCGAATATGAAAAGTTGCTTGACGCCGCAAAATCCAATGGCAATGAAAGATTGTATTTGGTTATGCAGACAATATGCTCACTCGGAATCAGAGTTTCGGAACTTAAATATATAACAGTTGAGGCGATAGATGATATGAGCGCGGATATTTTATGCAAAGGCAAGAGCAGAACGGTTATTATTCCTAAAAAACTTTGCAGGCTGCTGCAAAAGTATATCAGAAAAAATAAAATAAAAAGCGGTTCCGTGTTTGTAACAATAACAGGGAAACCGCTTGACAGGTCAAATATATGGGCAGATATGAAAAAATTATGCGAGGCAGCAGGAGTCGAAAAAGATAAAGTATTTCCGCATAATCTCCGCCATTTGTTTGCAAGAACTTATTACTCGGCAGAAAAAGATATAGTGCGCCTTGCCGATGTTTTGGGGCATTCAAGCATAAACACAACACGTATTTATACCATGGAAACCTGTGATGTGCACAGACTGCAGATACAAAGACTGGGGTTGCTTAGATGCTGAAACAACATAATGGTGATTATGTGGTTAATAACAGTAAAATTAAACCATTATACATATTCATTATAGCAAAATGTTAGCTTTTTGTCAACCCTGTATTACGTATACCACATAATGGTGATTATGTGGTACGTTTATGGAATAAATATTCAAAAAAGTACAAGTAAAACGCTGAAAACGCAAAAATCAGAACCAATAAGTAGTGCATTTTAAACATTGGTTAGAATATTATATTGTTTTTTTTGAGGGAAAATGACAATTTAGAAGAACCGCACTTGAAAAATGTAATACCGTGTTGACAAAAAGTTAACATTTTGCTATAATGAATATGTATAATGGTTTAATTTTACTGTTATTAACCACATAATCACCATTATGTGGTACGCTTATTTTTACTGCCTTGAAAGGTAACTTTTGACCTTCATTATACGGGGGCAGCAATAGGAATTGCTTTTCTGATACAGCTGCGGCTTTAAAAATGATTTAAAAAAGATAATTGCCGGCACGCCGGCAATTGGCAAAGGAGGAATTCCGGTGGTTTACAGGATCAGAAAAATGAACATCGGACTTGACTGCCTTCTTGCATGCGTTTATTTTCTCGCTTTGCCGCTTACAATAACAACCGGCGCTTCCGGAAGTTCTTTCCTGAAAGTAATCACAATACCTATTGCCGGATATTTTGCTGTGAGTTTGATTTTTTATAAAGATAAATTTGTATTCAATTCGATTCATTGCTTTTCCGCCCTTTTTCTTATAAGTACTGCGGTAACTCTTTTTGCCGACAGCAGCAGCGCTTCACTGATTTATGTGCGCGGATATATTGAAACAATAGGGCTTATGTTTCTTATAACCGTAAAAAAATATAACGAAAATGAAATAAAGGCATTTGAAATTGCACAACTGATGTTGCTTTTTGTAATGATATGTCTTGGATTTGCAGGCGCCGATTGGTACGGCGGAAGAAATACCATGACCATATTCGGAGCCACAAGCGATCCAAATTATTTTATCGGCTTTTTCATTCTCCCGACAACGGTTGCATTGAAAAAACTGAGGGAAAATAAAATATACGCTGTTATTTGCTCTGTGATGATACTTCTTACAGGGTATATAGTTCTTTCTTCCGGGTCAAGGGGCGGACTTCTTGCGTGGATTGTAACCGTCGTATCATATGTTTTCATAAATGCAAAATCCGCAAAGCAAAGACTTATTGGCATGGCGGCAGCGTTTTTTGCTGCAGTTGCTTTGTGGACGATAGTAATACCGCTTTTGCCTGAAACCGTATCATCAAGATTCAGCATAGAAGCGGTGCTGAAGTCAAGAGGAACTGCGAGAGCAGATATATGGGAATCTATGTTTGAAACAATAAGAAACTCTACATGGGAACTGCTTTCGGGCAGGGGAATTACAGCGTATCACCGTATGGTAGTCGACGGCAGAGTAGAATATGTGGTTGCGCACAATCAGTTTATACAAGCACTTTACAATCAGGGAATATTGGGATTTTTATCTTTTGCGTTAATGTCGTTTGCCGCAGTACTGAGAAATATAAAAAAGAGGGGATATATATCGTCGGCTATGCTTGGAATGCTTGCTCTTGCAATGACTCTTTCAGTAAATCCAAGCATTAAGTCATACTGGAATTTATTAATATATTCCGCCTTTTGTTTTCAAACTTCGGAAAGTACAGAGGGGAGTTGATAACGTATGAAATCTTTAAATAAATCCGTGCCGGAAGAATTTAGTACTTTAGAAAAAAGTGCTGACCAAAAAAAGGAAAGAGAAGTTGTTCCCTATGTCAGAGGAAATTTGAAAAAGTTTCCGAACGGTGGGTACAGATATTTTATAATATGTCTTGCCATAATTGTTGCGGTGTCTGTGTTATATATTCTTGCATTGAATTTGAATTCGGCATGCATAACGGTTTCAATGTCTTTTTCGGAAATATCAAAAGGACAAAACCCCGACGGTTCTCCGTTTGATATTTATGAGGTTATATGCGATGAGGTTTTGGAAATGACCTGCGAGAAACTTGACAATAAAATTGACGCTGAAACTTTAAAAAAACATATTTCTGTGTCTGGAATAACATCGGACGGAAGTTTTAATGCCATTGAGCAGAATATTTACGACGGGCACGATACATATTCATATTTTCCGCCGCGGTATACAATAACATATTCTGTCATATCGGATTCGGTAAGGGCGGACGGAATTATAGCGTCAATATCAGCAGTTTTTAAACAGTTAAAAACCCCGTCAAAAACAAAAGTGCTTGAGAGTATTGCCGAAAGTTATAAAGAATATTATGAGGACAATTATGTTGTGACAAGAGATTCTTTTAATGTTAACCGGGATGCCGTAGATTCGCTTGACTATTTTAACAGGGCAGACGAAATGCAAACAATACTGAACAGAATGACAAGGTTCCTTGAAAAAAGATACGAAGAAGATGTAAGGTTTGTTTCATGTGACGGAACTAGTTTCGGAGATCTTTGTTCAGAGG
>CAKTDK010000091.1 GCA_934541205.1 uncultured Eubacteriales bacterium | reverse complement strand
TATTTGCACCTGCAAAATCAAAGGAGTCCAGACTTCCTATTATTGAACTTTTTTCATTTATTATATAATTTTTCATTTCAGTGATTTCTTCTCCTGTTGCATCCGGACCTTCATATAAGAAATAATCTATTGTCTGAGCACTGCATAGAGAGGAAAAAGCTAAAATAATAAAGAGGATTATGCTTGTAATTCTTTTTTTCATATCTTTTCATCCTTTCGTTGCATTAATTTGGATATATGGTGTAAAAGTATTTTAAATCATATGCTTCATCACTATTTACATTGCAATAATCATAATAAGGGACATGATATAGTTTTTCTTTTGCCGGATCAATGTAATAGATATATTTTTTTGCAGGAGCGGAATTTTCAATATGATAACCTGTTATTAAAGTTGAATGTCCGCCTTTGTTTGTACCATAATTATATACAAAAGTAATTCCTATAAGAGGTTTACCGGAATCAATATAATCCTTGATTTGGTTCCAAGTAAAAGTATTTTGCTCAAAAGAAAAATTCTTTGTATTATAACAAGCATATTTGCATCCTGCGATTGTTTCGTTCGGGGAAGCAGATGTGTTTGGATAAAAGTCGCATTCATTTCCCGAAATATATTTTACTATAGCCCATTGATTTCTGTTAGCATTTTCTGTAAGAGCTTTACCCATCATTTCAGAACAAGCAGCCCAGCACCAATTTGATTTAGCTTGTTTTATTGGGGAGATTGATAAATTATAGCCGCTCTCAGGTTCTGCAGCAGTTATGTAAGTGTTTACAGTAGGTACAATAATTGTTAAAGATATTAGAAAAACTATAAAACAGTTTTTAATAATTCTCATATTTTTACCCTCCTTTTATCAAAGTATATATAACATGTTTTATAATTTTAATGTATAAAATAATAATCTAAATTCGATATTAAAATTACTTGATATTTCTTCTGTGAAGAAAATGAAGTATTAAAGAAAACAAAATCAAAAGGCTAAATGCGGAAATGATAATTACAGCGGCGGCAATTTTATTCGGAGCTTTAACATAAAGATTTCCTCCGCCTCCGATTAATGGTTCATCGCTGTCTGTATATTGTATAGCTTCTCCGAAATTTTCATATAATATATCCATTACTTCCTGAGGCCTGTAAAGCTTACCGTTTTCAAGTCCGGTAAAATCCGGTCTTATGGATATGGGGATAAGCCATTCTTTGTAATTTTCTTTTATATATACGAATAACGTCCTGTATAGTACAGATTCAACTACCTTGCAGTTTTGTATATCGGTAATTCCCGCCCGGTTTACAGTATCAATGATTTCTTGTTTTATTATTGTGGAATTTTTGTAGCTTTCTAAATTTGAACAGCTTTTTGATTGATCGGCTAAAAAATAGTTTCCGTCTTTTTGAAAGCGAATTATATCATAATTTGTCTTTGGAACCATCCATACATAATCATCTGATATTATATGACCTATATTTTTAGTTTTTCTGTATACAGAAATAATGTCCGGATTGGTAAAATGATATTTTTTATAGGCTTCACTGAAATTAACCGTATTTGTGTTTCCTACCAAAAAATCATCCTCGTTTACCGCGTAGCTTTTAAGCTGAGTCATTTCTTCTCCGGTAACATCCGGACCTTCAAACATAAAATATTCTATTGTCTGAGCGCTGCATAGAGAGGAAAAAGCTAAAACAACAAAAAGGACGATGCTTGTAATTCTTTTTTTCATATCTTTTTATCCTTTCTTAATATTAATTTGGGTATACGGTTTTTACATAAGCCCATTTTTCAGGCTTTTGCTCACAAAAACCATAATATAATTGTTTGTATGAATATCCATCGTCTGGGTCAACATAATGAACATAGTGTTTGCTGCCCATTCTTTCAAAAGTATAGGAATATATTATTACGCCATGATAATCTGTAGTTAAAAAAATTGAACTGTAATCATATTCAAGCATTGCACCGATAGGTTTACCCTGGTCGATGTAATTTGTGATTTCGTCCCATGAAAAAACCATGTTCTTGGCAGAAAAGGTTTTTGCTCTCTGAGCGGCATAGTCGCATGCTTGTCTCCACTCTGTAATACTACATCCTCTATCAGGGTAATAATTGCAGTTTTTTTCATCCCCTATAACAGTTCTGACGATTGACCACTGATTTATAGTAGAATTTTTATTAAAATATTTTCCCATCATTTCGGCACAAGCCGCCCAGCACCAGTTTTCTTTTTCCTTTACAATACGGGGAAGTCCCGGAACACTGTTGCCCGTATCCGGCTCTACGGCTGAAATATAAGTATTGATTAAAGGAATGGTTATTACCAAAATCAGTAGTAAAATTATAGCACTATTTTTAATAAACTTCATTTTTTATTAATCTCTCCTATTTTTAATTATATTACCATTATATTTTGTTATTCGTTATTTGTCAATTAATTTAATAAAATATATTGATAATATTTAGGAGTAATGCACAAATATGCGCTTAATTATTTAAAAGATGTTTCAGCATTTTTTCGGGATTATTTATAAAATTTTTGTATAATTATATGTTTAATGGTGTATGCTATAAAAAATATATAGGTAGGAGAAAACTAATATGCCTGTTGAATTTGTATTCAATGGAGACGGAACTTATAATTGTTATATTTTTCTTGGAAAAAAAGATGCTGAGTTTGCTGCCGATTTTTTAAATAATAAAAAAGGCAAATCCGTTTTTGATATAATTTTTAAAAGTAAATTAACGGTTCGGACCGTTAAATTTGTTTTAGCAAGCAGTTTAATTTTATCTATACCTTTAGCTTCAATTTCTGCTGGCAGATTAACTGAAAGATACGCAATGAGTTATGTGTATTTTGGGTCTTCTGCAACGCAGATAAAAAATGTTTTAAATTCAAAGGATACAATTTCGGTTGTTTCTCCAAGCTATTTTGATTTAAATTCGGATGGCAGCTTGAAGCGCAGTAATATAAGCCGTGATTTTATCAGAGTTATGCATGAAAATAAAATACGGGTTGTTCCTTTTTTAAGCAATCATTGGAATAGACAAATAGGTATTAATGCGTTGGCTAATGCTGATCGTTTGGCATTACAGATTGTTGAAGCTATAAATGAATATGGTCTTGACGGAGTTAATATAGATATTGAAAATGTAACGGAAAAACAACGAACACAGTATACTTATTTGGTGCGTCGTTTACGCGAGCTTCTTCCAAGAAATAAAGAAGTTTCTGTTGCTGTTGCTGCAAATCCATACGGCTGGAATAAAGGTTGGCATGGGTCTTATGATTATGCTCAGCTCAGCAAATACGCTGATCATATATTTATTATGGCTTATGACGAACATTATGAAGGAGGAACAGCAGGACCGGTTGCGAGTATTGATTTTGTTCGTGATTCTATAGAATATGCTTTAAAATATGCTTCTTCTGAAAAGATTGTACTTGGAATACCTTTTTTTGGCCGAGTTTGGAATTTAGACGGTACGGTTAAAGGAACAGGAATTTCTTTAAATCAAGTTGAAACTCTAAAATCACTTTATGGCGGGAAGGTAACATATGATGAATCCGCACGTTCTCCAAAACTTGAGTTTACGATAAAACAAGGAGATCCGTCTTTTACTTTAGTGGGAAAAATACTTCCGCCGGGTAAATATGAAGTTTGGTTTGAAAACAGTGATTCAATTAAGGAAAAGCTTGCTCTTGTTGGAAAATATAAATTAAAAGGTTCGGGAAATTGGAGTGCGGGGCAAGAAACTTTGGATGTTTGGGAATATTATGAATTGTGGCTTAATGGAAAGTATTTTTCTGATATTCACGGACATTTTGCAAAAGACGATATTATTAAAGTCGCAACAGACGGCATTATGAAAGGGATTTCGGCAAGTGAGTTTGCACCCACTGCACCTTTGACACGCGCGCAAGCGGCGGTTATATTTACGAGAATTTTAAGCCTCCCTTTAGAAGGAAAAAATACTTATAGCGACGTTTCGGGACACTGGGCAGAGGCTGAAATTACAGCCGCTTCAAAAGCAAATCTTTTTGAAGGATATGACGATAATACATTTCGTCCGGAAGTACCGATAACTCGTGAGGAAATAGCTGTTTTGATAGCCAGAGTACTTGCTGAAGAAGAGAGAAGCCGATCTTTTTATTCATTTCCCGATGTAGAAGCTGACAGATGGTCGTATAAAGAAATAACTGCTCTTGCAGAGCTTGGGTTAATCCATGGTTACGAAGATGGATATTTTTTGCCCGAACGAGCTATTCATCGAGGAGAAATGGCGGCTCTTGTCAGAAGAGTAAGCGAGCATCTTCTTAAGTAGCATAAAATTTAATAATTTCTTTATAAAAAATTACACTTATTTGCTTTAATTATGGAAAATATTGTGATATAATATCAAATATTAAGCGTATTAATAGAGAAAGGATTTGGTTATATGAATAAAAAAGTTGCGCAGCTGATAAATGAGCAGATTACTCATGAATTTTATTCTGCTTATTTATATCTTGATTTTGCAAATTATTATGGTATGGCAGGTCTTGACGGATTTGAAAACTGGTATAAAGTACAGGCCCAGGAAGAGCAGGATCATGCGATGCTGTTTTATCAGTATTTGCAAAATAACGGAGAAAAAATAACTCTTGATGCCATTAAAAAACCGGATAAAGTTTTGAAAAATAATATGGATCCGTTAAAAGCAGGTCTTGAACATGAAAAATATGTTACTGAGTTAATAAATAATATTTACGCGGAAGCTTTTGCCGATCATGATTTCAGAACCATGCAGCTTCTTGACTGGTTTGTAAAAGAACAAGGAGAAGAAGAAAAAAATGCTTCTGATATGATTACTAAAATGGAATTGTTCGGTACGGACGCGAAAGGGCTTTATATGCTTAATAATGAACTTAAAGCCCGCGTACATACTGCTCCTTCTCTTACATTGTAAAATATTATTAATAATGCAGATGCTTTTTAGTAATTTGTTTTAATAATTTTATTTTCAGAAAGAAATATGTTTATTTATCCATTATATAATGCTTTCTTATCCTCCGTTTTACGGAGGATTTTTTTATTTTAAAATAAGGGTTACAGTAAGTTTTTATAATTTTTTTACAGGATTATTTTTAATTGTATGTTTTTTGTTGACGTATGTTTATATTTTATAGAAAAATGGGATTTTATAATAGTATAAAAAATATTTTTTTTGTTGAAAAAAACGCTGATTCTTGCATATATTGTTTACTATAATATTCTTCATGATTTTTCTCCAAAATTTATATATAATATGTATTAATAATAAAATATATTGAGTAACTTATCAAAATAAAAAGGGTTGTTAACTTTTAAGTTAACAACCCTTTTTATTTATTAATACGGTAATATTTTCGCCATTTCCGCTCTTGCTTGTCCTCCATAGTGTACAAAAGAATTATAATCAATATAAACGCCATATGAATCCCAACCATTTGCTGCTTTTAAAAATCTTACCTCATCATTTTGAGGAGATATAAATGAGCTATACGCATATACTGCAACAAAATGATTTCCATAAGAAGTATAATTACCTTCTTGAACTAAAAGTACGAATGGTCTGTCATAGTCAATTTCATTTTTCATAACGGTCCAATTTACATTGGGAACATATTGACAAAGAGAATTATTATATCCATAATGTTTAAATGTTGCATTAGCGATCTTATGTATATCGGCACCATATATACCTGTATGGTATCCCGCTGGTAAATTATTTTCATGGTAATATGCAAAAAACCAATCATTTGTATTTGCAACTAATGCAGTTGTATTAAATAAATATTTATATTGTGAAGGAAATTTACTGCAGCAAATATTTCTCCAAGACATCAATACATTACATATTGCAGTAATTCCGCAATGTCCTTCATTTAATACCTCTTCAGTTCCAGGATAATTCATAGTATAATGACCAATTCTGCTTTCTAATGTCTTCCAATAGTTTCCGGTATACGTTCTGTTTGAATAATACGTTTGTAAGTATGAAACATTATCTACTATTCTGTCATAAGTAAATCCTGCTCTTGTTTGAGGCTGATTTTTTATCAAAGAAGAAACTGTATTCAATAAATCTCTGTTTGCTATCTCACATTCTGTATTTTCATACAAAGCATCGTTCAATTCGCTTTTATTAACTTCCTCATTATTTCTGCTTATAACAGTATCATTAAATAAAGAACGCATCAGACCTTTTCTTTCAAAATATACATCAAAACTATTATTGTATATTGTTTTGAATCCTTCATCATTCTTTTTTAAGTATATTGATTTTCCTTCATCTGCAAATTCCAGAATCAAATTGGTTTTTTTAGATGCTGATATTATAACATAACCTGAATTATCTTCGTCGGATATAATATCAAAACAATGTGCGACCACATTATTATTTTTATCATATAATGGAGTATATATCGTATCTGTTATTTCTTCGAAACTCCATTTTGTGGAATTATCAGTTTTTGATGATTGAGCTATAAAATATACTGCCAAGACATTTGCAGTTTGTTCATCAATAATATTATCATCCGAAACAGCGCTTGTAAACTGATAATTAATAGGTAATGTAAATAACATTACAATTGCTAAAGCAAATGAAATTATTCTTTTTTTCATTATTATCCCTCCAAACAATAATACATTTTTGCAAAAATGTAATTTTATGTAAATGTTAACATTATATAATTATTAATAGTATATTTTGGGGAAAATGTCAATAGAATAATTATAAAATTTAAAATATAATATAAATGAGGTGATGATATGAAAAGAACTATTTTTTACTTTGTCATGGTGATGATTATGATTTGTCAGGTATTTTTATTATCAGGATGCATGGAGATATCTCAGACAAACAGTCCGGGAGAAAAAACTTCTGAGATTTCTTCTGAAATTACAAAAGAAACTACAGATAATATTTCTTCTAATATACCTGTTCCCACATTTGAAAATAATAAAACCAGCGGCGGCAAATCAGGAAGCAGCCATCCGGTACAATGTAAAATATACAAAAACAATATATATTTTTCTGACGGCGGATTGAAAAAAATATCTTTTACAAATACCAATCCTATTACTATTAATGAAAAAGCAAAATCCTTTGATATATATTCCGATTATTTGTTTTATACAACAG